>CANQCD010000062.1 GCA_947589455.1 uncultured Lachnospiraceae bacterium
TGCTTCTTGCAGGAAACAGCGAAAGTGGCGAAGACAGCGCCGTCGCTGTTGCAGCCACGCAGAAAACGACCAAAGTACAAGAAGAATTGGAGATATACCACCAGGTAGATTGGAAAAATCAAAAAGTAACGATCCGCTGGCCTGCCGTGCGGTATGCTGACAGATATGTCGCTATTTGTATACCGAATGGGGATTCGTCAAAAACGATGAAGTGGAACATATCCGGGGAAAAAAGAGCATTTGAACATAAGATTAAATATGGTGCTTCATATGAGTATGAGATTTTAGCATATCTGGGTAATGCGGTATGGGATTGGACGGTTTATCGGCTGGATATCGTCCCATCATTGGTTCGCTGGGCGCCATATAGTGAGTTCAAGACAAAGAAAAGCACAACACTTGTATTCGATCCGGTGAATGATCATTATATTTGGCCAATGGGCGTACAGATTTATCATGGAAAAGATAAGAAGCATATGAAATTGCTTCGTACTGTTCGCTGCGAGGAGTTATCCGATTTTTATCCGAAAAATGAAACCAGCAATTTTAAAAAATTTGTAGATAAAAATAGAGATCATGTAGATTATTACCAGTTCCGCTCCTATATTGATATCGGCGGTAAGCGGCGGTATGGGAAAAAATCGAAGATTAAAGTATTTCGTGAGCCGGGCTATCGGGGAGAAGTGAAAGCTGATATCAAGGTGGATTATGAAAAGCCGTATATTAAGAAAATGGATGTGGTGATAAAAAATACGGGAAAAGCGCCGATCAAGGTCGGAAAGCGGTATATTAAAAATTATTATAAAGAGGGCGAATACAAAAAGAAATATACATTTTTAATGTATTATAACCTTGATACGCCTATATCGTCTTCCAGCAATTATAAAGTCGATAAGATAAAAGACACATCATATGTAGAAGAAGACACATCGCATACAGTGAAAGTAGATAAGATAGAATATAAATCGCAGGGAGCGAAAAAATACAAAATACTTTCTGCGGATACGGTTGTTACGATAAAACCCGGAGAAAAAATGTCGCTTCGTTTTTCTCGGAAGAATGGCAAGAAATTTAACAATTATTTACTGTATGCCCGTGTCAGTGATAGGATTCACGCATACAGCGTGGACTATATGACGATATATCTGTTTCAGTATATGGGGGAAAAAGCTTTTATCAGGATAGGCTGCCAGGAGTTGAAGTCAGGAAAAAAGCATTTTTTCGCTATCATTGAAAAAAGTGAAAAGGGAGAGCCATATCAGTTTGATGATTGATAATTTTATTTTAAATTTTTGGATCAGGCAATCGTGAAACGCTTCGCTGCTCTATGCTGATTGTTTTGCCAATCGTTCATTACAGCTGGCAAGATAGGAGGAAATGCTATGGGACAGAGTATTAAAAAAGGAATCTATTTGCTGATTGCATGTATGGCGCTGCTTCTTGCAGGAAACAGCGAAAGTGGCGAAGACAGCGCCGCCGCTGTTGCAGCCACGCAGAAAACTACCAGTAGGGGAGGAGCGTTCCTTAGGGGATCGTTTGTTATATCTCACCAGGTAGATTGGAAAAGCCACACGGTAACGATTCGCTGGGACGGTTTAGAAAAAGCCAGCAAATATATCATTGTTTGCGTATCGAATAAAAAGCCGGCAAAAGTATTAAAGAAGAGCGTATCTAAAAAGGGGAAAAATGTATTTAAACATAAGTTTGAATATGGCGTAGAATATCACTATATGATTGTGGCGTATCGGAATGATAAGGGGAAGCAAAAAGCGATCGGTCGTTCCTATTATCAGCTGTCTGCGTTTCCTGCAAAAATATCCTGGCTGGATGAAGAAATAAAAACAGATCAGGATACAACACTTGCGTTCTGTTTGGAGAATGAAAATGTTGTAGGAAATTTTCCGGCTGGAGTTGCCAGCTTTAACGCCTTGACGACGGGAGTGCAGATTTTTGGCGGATCTGATAAGAAACATCTGAAGTTGCTGGATACTGTTACGCTAGAAAAATTATCTGATTTTAAGCCGAAGAAATACCGTGCTGCCAAAAAATATATAGATAAAAATCAATCCCATAGATATTACTATCAGCTCCGTTCCTATGTTGAGATCAAGGGAAAGAGATGGTATGGGGAAAAGACGAAGATTAAATTGTTCCGTGAACCTGGCTATCGGGGAGAAGTGGAAGCCAGCATCAAGACGGACTATGAAACGCCGTATATTAAAGAGATGGAAGTGGTGATAAACAATACAGGGAAAGCGCCGATCAAGGTTGGGCAGAAGTATATTAAAAATTATTATAAAGAGGGAGACTTAAAAAAGAAATATGTATTTTTGCTGCATGATACGGAAATGCCTCTGTGCTCTTCCAATAATCTAAAAACGGATAAGACAAAGGATCAATCAGATGCAGTTAAAATAGATAAAATAGAATACAAATCACAGGCGGATGAAGATTATCAAATACTTTCTGAAGATACCGTTACTGCGATAGAGCCTGGACAAAAGATGTCGTTTCGATTTTCCAGGGAGAATGGTCAGGAATTTAACAATTATTTTCTTTATGACCGTATCCGTGATGAACTTGACACAGATTCGGCAGCCTACATGACGCTGTATCTGTTTCAGTATATGGGAAAAAAATCTTTTATCAGGATCCACTGCAAAGAGTCAACGTCAGGGGAGAAGCTTTTTGTGGCGGCGATCAAGCAAAATGAATGGGGAGAACCGTAAGCAATGATGGATATTTAGTGTAGAATATGGAGGGATTGTTATGAGAAAAAGACTGCTGGCTGTGTTGTCGTTTTGTATCGCTTTTAGCTTGTGTATTCCGCCGGGGCGCATTCCGGAAGGCAGAGTAAAAAGCGTGGCGCCATCTGTAACCGGAGAAGTAGAAGAAGCCCCTGCGAAGCGATTGACATGCAGCACAATAAAGACTGCAGTCGATCTGGGACACTGTGTTTGGTTTGATGATGGACTGGACGAGGATGGAGTGACAGTCAATACCACTGTCCAATATATAAAACTTTCATTTAAGCAGACCGGCAGCGCTGTAAAATATGATGGGTTTGAGATATACCGTGGTAAAACAGAACAGAAAATGAAGAGGGTTGCGACAGTTCCTTCTTCCGGGAAACAGAAAACAAAGGGAGCGTGCGAGACATACAAAGATAAAGATGTGTCGCCGTTTGCCTCGTATTATTATAAGGTGAGGTTTTATAAAAAAAACGCCCAAACGACTTATTATGGAGATTTTACTGATGTATGCCGGTTTACGGCAAAAAATTCAACAGGGAAGTATTCTGTTGAGGTCGTGACAGAGCAAGATAGGAAGCGGGGAGAGCAGATTATTTATCTCCTCAGCGATTGCGGGAATTATGATTTTAAGATAGAGAAACGTTTGTCCAGTGTCTTTGAGGCATCCAATGTGGAAAACAGCGCCAATTTTAGAAATCTACAGTATAGTTATGAGGGAGATATTAATTGGGAGAATATTACAAAATCAAATCCTGTAATATATGGGGGTGGGTGCGTTTTTTTGAGGCTGCGAAAAAAGAAAGGCAAAAAATTTTTCTTGAATCAGAAGATCGTTATAAAAGGGTTTTATTATATGGATCAGATGAACCGCAGCGAACCATATCCTGTAGTTCTTCAAATTGATTTCCGCAAAAATAAGCCGGAAGCAAAGATGAAATTATTGCCGGCTGTTTGACCGGTAAAAAGAAAGGGGATGATTTGTATGACTTTGAGGCCTGAGTATAAGGAGTGTCCACGCTGCAAACGAAGATACGCATGGAATCCGGATACAGGTCAAATGGGGTGTCCATATTGCGGTCCTCTTGGGCGGTCAGGTGAGATTCTGCTCAAGAAGATTAAGGACATTGCAGGGGACACAAAGAAGAGGTAATACAGTCAAAACCAGGCGAAAAGAAGAGGCAGTGTAGTCAAAACCAAGCGAAAAGAAGAAGTGGCGCGGTTAAATCCAGGCGGAAAGAAGAGGCAGCGCAGTCAAAACCAGGCGGAAAGAAGAGGCAGCGCAGTCAAATCCAGGCGAAAAGAAGAGGCAGCGCGGTTCATTTTAATTTCTGGTGAAAGAGCCGGGATCCGGTCTGGCAAACGTATTATAAGCTTGCAGATACTGCTCTTCCAGTTCTTCCTGTGTCAGGGGGCGCTGCGCCTGGTTTTCCTTTTGTTGTACGTCACCGTATAAAACCAGCTCGTTCCATTTTATGGTTACTGTTTGCTTTTCGCAGTTTCTGTAATAATTATCTATATATTGCGAGGCGTTCTTTTCATATTTTTTGATTGCCGTTTCGCCGTAATCCTCATCCCAGTTATCGTCGAGATGTGTTTTTTCTTTTTCTGTATCGCCCTCCCGATAAAAGGTAGTCAGCGCTTTTTTTGCTGATTTGTGGTCGATGTCGTCATACCAGCCGGATATGGTTTGTTCTGTGATCGCTCCATCTTTCAGCGAAAATGTACCGTCAACCCGTCCTCTTGCTCCCATCCCGCCGCTGCTATTATCGCGGGAGACGTAATAATACGTGTCTTTCTGCTTATTATAATAGGCTGTTTGTGGCGGATTTTCGACAAGATCTGCGCTGGTGTCTTCATAAAATTTTACTGCCTTGCCGTCTGCTCCGATATAGAATGCCGTTGTGGAGGTAAAGAGTCCGCTGCCCTGGCTGCCGGTTGACAAAAGTAGCTCCAATACGCCGTTGTGGTCTAAATCTGTTATAGTGGCATAATAAGGTTCGCTGGCTAGTTCATTCTCGTCCTCTGCCTGCTTTGCGGCAAATTGCATTGTCTTTGCGGCAAGCAGAGAAATCTGTTCCCTGACAGATCGTTTTGCCGCTTTGTCAGCGTCTTTTCGCGCAGCAAAACGGCGGTTTTCCTGTTCTTCCGGCGTTTCCGCCGGGGCGGTGTCGTCGGTGGTTTCCTCTGTATCGATAACAGCTCCGACCAGGGCAAAATAAAGCTGTTTTTGATCTTCTGTCACAGATTTGGCCTGTGCTGTTTCCAGATCGATGCAATAGCAGTCGTCCGCAAAATAGTAATCGGTATCCGGACAATATAAAAGTTTCCCCTCGAGCATGGACAGCATAACGTAGTCAGTATCATCATAGTCGATTGCTTCCCCGCTTTCTTTGGCGCAGCTGTGCAGCGTCTCTGTCAATGCCTTTTCGTATGTCAGGCCGGCGCCTCCGTTTAAAGCATAGGAAAAAATCAGGGTTTTATATCTGTTTTCTGTTTGGCGGATCAGGTATAATTTTTCACCCTGGACAAACAGCTCGTCGCAGTCCTCGTCTTCTGTCCAGGTCAGGCTGTTTTTGGCATAGCAGCGGTAGATTTCTTTTTCAGAAATCAATTCCTGTTTTTTTTCATTTTGAAAATCATACGACCAGACGCCCTGGTCTGTTTCAATCTGATAATAGAGAAGCCCTTTCGCGCGGTTTATCGTGTAGGCGGACGTGGTATAACACCGTTGATCAATGGTTTTTACGCTGTCGCCGCCCAAACGCCAGCAGGAAAATCCGTAAGGCGCGCGGTAAAAGCTTTTTCCTGTCGGCGTGGTATTATAGACGACATAATCGTTATATACGCGGGAATATTGGGGGCGCGTTTCTCTCAACCAGTATTCCTGATCTGGCGCATTAGCCGGTTTGATCTGTTTTTGGGTCTTCCTGTCATAGATAAAAATGGACATGTTGTAGTAGTTGCCAAAAAACAGGTAATCTTTTGTGGCATAAAAACTATTCGCATCTATGATAATATCGTCTGCCGGAAGGGAAATTTCGCGGTATTGTTCCAGCAAAAGTTTCTGTCCGTTTTCTGTTTTTTTGATCGGGACTGTTATGATCCGTTCTTCCATCTCCTCTTCCAATTCTGCACTAAGAAAGATTGCGTCGTTATCTACAAAAAGGAGCTTCAGTTCTGCATCCGGCAGGATGCCTTTCGGCTGGTAACTCTGTTTCGGGCTTCCGTCAAAGGGATATTGCAGGATAGAAGAGTCTCCGCTGTCGTCATACTGCAGAATCCAGGCGGCGCTGTCGTTTGCAAACTGATATTTTTCATTGGCGTCAGTAAACGGCGGTTCTGTCTGAAGAGGCTTTTCGTCCTGTTTTTTAGTCTGCGAGCCGCATCCGGTCAGGAGAGACGCCAGAAAGAGCGCAGATGGCAGGATCAATGCCAAAAGAGCGGAAAACCGAAAAAATATAAAAGCTGCTTTTTGTCTTTTCATTGGATACCTCCTGTGGGTGCAATCCCTTTGTTCTGTAAATTAAAAAAATGCATTGCCGCGCTATTTTTTCACAATGCGCAAAGATCAGATAATATGTCCTATCGGACTTTTTCTACTTCATCGCTGGCTTCGCTGATAATATAATGCGGCCGGTGTTTTGTCTCGCTGAAAATCCTGGCAAGATACTGTCCCATAATGCCAATGGCAAAGAGCTGGATTCCTCCGAGAAAAATGATAATGCAGATCATGGACGCCCAGCCCTGTACCGGATCGCCGAATGCAAGCCGCCGGATGATAATAAAAAGGATCGCCAGAAAGGAAATCCCCGTGCAGATCACGCCCATCCAGGAAGCAATGCTTAACGGCGCATGGGAAAAACTGATAATGCCTTCGATGGAATATTTAAAAAGGGAAAAGAAATTCCATTTTGTCTCTCCGGCGGTGCGTTCTACATTTTCATAAGGATACCAGAAAGTGCGGTATCCTATCCAGCCAAAGATTCCCTTTGAAAAGCGGTTGCTTTCCCCCATTTTTACAATAGCTTCTACCATTTCCCTCTTCATCAGCCGGTAGTCCCTTGCGCCGTCTACCACATCTGCGTCGGATATCCGGTTGATGATCTTGTAAAACTGTCTGGCAAAAAAGGAGCGGATCTTTGGTTCGCCTTCTCTGGATACCCGCCTTGTGGCGACGCTATCGTATTCGCCGCTTTCCAGTATCTTAACCATCTCTGGCAGCAGGGAGGGCGGATCCTGCAGATCGGCGTCCATGATTGCGACATAATCTCCGTCTACATTGCAGAAACCGGCATACATTGCCGCCTCTTTGCCAAAATTGCGCGAAAAAGAAAGAAACCGGACATAGTCTCTTTTTTGGGAGAGTTCTTTTACGATCTCCAGGGTCCTGTCAGAAGAGCCGTCGTCTACAAACAGAACCTCGAACGAATATTCCGGCATACTTTTTATCACACGGTTCATTTCTTTATCAAATTCTGTCAGGCACGCCTCTTCATTATAGCAGGGCACTATCAAGCCGATCTTTTTCATGTTTGCGTCCTCCGTTCCTGCTTTTCTTATATGGCGGCGGCAGTATATTGATCTAGTGGATGGCTTGCCGCCGCATCCTATATAAAAGTATAACGGGAAAAAGAATCTTGTCAATTCTTTTTGGAGCCGCCGCGCGATGTACGGACGTAAAAGCAGGGAAAAAGACAAATTTAGACTGTCCAATGTAACAGAATACATTGTATGTTTTTGTTTTTTGTGATATTATGCTGGTGTGACGGTTAATCTATGAGGAACAGGGGAATCAGGATGAAAGATCAGATAAAGAAGATATTGGCTGTGGCGCTGATCTTCTCGGCCAGCTGCAGCCTGGCGGGATGCGGGCAGCCTAAAAAAGAGCCGCGCCCAACGCAAAATGAGGTGGCAGAGATTGACGAGGGCAATGCCGACGCGTCGAAAGACGGCGATGGACAGTCAGATGCGCCGCTTATTATTGGATGTTCTGGCGTGCAGAAAAATTTTAATCCATTTGATGTAAAAAATGAATCGGATGGACAGGTGGTAGAGCTGACCCAGATCAGCCTGTTTGGGACAGACCGCTCTGACCGGTTAGTCTATAAAGGCATTAATGGCGAGCTCAGAAATTACGAGGATAAAAATTATACCTATTACGGCGTTGCGGACATGTCGATTGACTATGATAAGAAAAAGGATGAGACGACATACCAGATCAAGCTTCGAGACGATCTGGTTTTTAGCGACGGCGAAAAAATAACGATTGACGACGTGCTTTTCTCTATGTATGTTTTGTGCGACAACGATTACAGAGGGACGGAAATCCTGGGGGATATGCCGGTCAAAGGGCTTTTGAATTATCAGGCGGACAGCTCCGCTGCAGAGAAATTTTCTGAAAAAAAAGTAAAAAAATATATCAAGAAGATGCCGGGGAAACTGCGTTCCTGGATTGACAGGCAGATTATCCACAGGGAGCTAAAACAGGGGATGCGGCATTGTGAAACAAATTACACCGAGCAGGGTTATTCTTCTGCGCAGGAATACTTTAAGGCAAAATATCAGGTAAAGGGCGCGGGGGATTCAGAAGATGCGCTCCTGAAAAAAGCGGAGGAAATGTATCAGAAGAAAGGGTATCAGGCGTTGGCGGAGGCCGCTTATCAGGATAAGGGATATTTTGACGAGCAGGTCGGGAAACAGAGCCGGATCTTTCTGTCCGCCGGCAAAGGCAAAAGAGTGAAGAATATTTCCGGGATCCAGAAGATAAATGATTATGAAATGAAAGTAGTCACGGACGGATACAGCCGCGTGATGAGCAGTGCATTTCAGTTTCCGGTATGTGCGCTGCACTATTATGGGGACACGTCAAAATTTAACGTTGCGAAGAACAAGTTTGGTTTCCACAGAGGGGATATTTCCGCAGTGCTTGCAAACAGATCGACGCCGATGGGGGCAGGTCCGTACCGCTTTGTAAAATATGAGTCGGGCGTTATCTATTTGACGTCAAATGAGCTATATTACCTCGGCTGCCCAGAGATTGCCTTTGTGCAGATCAAGGAAATGTCGGATATCTTAAAGGAGACAGGCCGCCAGCTCCGGATTTCAGCGCAGGAGGCACAAGAGGAACAGGAACAGCCGGACGCCTCTGAGGGAGCGGCGCCGGCGAGTACGCCGCCGATTGAGACGCCGTTTCCTGTGGCGAAGGGTATGGAGTTAAAAGAAGGCACCGTCGATGTGATAGAGGGACGGTTTGGGAATGACGATTTGCTGTGGCTTTCCATGCAAAATTCAAATGAAAAGCTATATGGGAATGTACTCTCGGCGCAATTCCAGGGGAATGGCGAGTATGGATATATCGGAATCCATGCCGGCAATGTCCGGGTGGGCGAGACGGGAGCTGGGAAAAAATCGCGCCGCTTAAGAACCGGTCTTGCAGTCGTGTTCAGTGCGGCGAGGGATGCGCTTATGCAGGATAAGTACCATGCTGTCCAGATATTGCAGTATCCGGCTGCAGCGGATTCCTGGATATCGCCATCGCTGAATGACGCCGGTTATGAGAAGGCGTTTTCCAGAAATGTAGACGGCACCCCGCTGTCTGAAAATCCCGGACAGGAGGAAAACAGTCAGATCGCCGCAGAGGCGGCGCTGTGCTACTTCCAGAAAGCGGGCTATACAGTGGATGAGGGAAAAATAACCAAGGCGCCTAAGGGGGCTTTCAAAGAGTTTTCAATCCTGGTGCCCGGCGGGAAGGACAATACGCTTTATCCGGTAGTAGAGAAAGCCGGACAGATACTGGAAATGATAGGGATCCGTTTAAAAATAGTGAAGGTTCGCGGCGGGGATGAGCTAAGCCGCATATTGCATCAGGGAAAACAGCAGCTCTGGGTTGGCGCGCGCAGCCTGGAGGATATGGATTTAGAGGCAAGATATACGACGGATGCGCCCCAAAATGTGTTTGGCGTGCAGTCGAAAAAACTGGATGATAAGATCGCGCTGCTCCAGACAAAAATGGCGTCTTCTAAGAGAAGAAAAATATATCTGAAATGTTATGACCTTCTGGAAAAACAGGCGGTAGAAGTGCCGGTTTGCGAGGAGCGCAAGATGGTTTTGTTCAGCACGAACCGGATTGAGAGAGAGACGATCCCGGCGGACAGCACGCAGTATTACAGCTGGCTAAACGAGATCCAGAATATGAAAATGAAGTAGGATGCCACAATAGGATTTGGCGTAGTTTATGGAAAAGCAGGCTGAAAAATCGCGCCGTTGCGCCGATTTTTCACAATGCGGACTACGGTTCGCATGGAATGGAGATGAAAATGGAGAACGGCAAAAAAAAGATCCACTGGTTTGAGGTAAACCCGAAATATATGTCTATCTGCCGATATGCGATCTTTGTGATCGCGGCGGCGGTGCTGATCTATCTTTTGGCGGCGCACTGGGGAGCGACAACACATTTTATCGGCAATCTGTTCTGGGTATTGTCCCCGTTTTTTATCGGGATACTGCTTGCGTATTTTTTGTCCCCGCTTGTGTCGGCCATTGACAGAACTATCCAAAAAAGAATCACAAAGGGCAAGGGGGAGAAGACAACGCGTATCGTGGCGATGGTGATCGCATATGTCGTCGTATTAGGATTTATTGCGATTGCATTCGCTTTTGTCATTCCGCAGATGGGGGAGAGTATCCAGGAGCTGGCAAACAAAGTCCCTCAGCTTTACCGGAATATTGCGGGATGGCTGATGGAACTGCACAAGGAGTATCCGCAGATTGATGTGAATCTGTTAAATGAGAAGCTGGCTGGCATGGTGCCGAATCTGGTGGAACATGGGACTAATTTTGTCGGCACACTGTTTCCGTATGTTTATTCCCTGTCGGTATCTATCGTAAAGTTTGCTATTAATCTGATCCTGGGAATTTTTATTTCCGTCTATCTGATCTATAGCCGGGAAAAGTTCCGCTATCAGGCAAAACGTGTTATTTATGCATTCTGGTCAGAAGAAAAGGGAGACGCGATCTGTCAGACAATCCGCGAGTGCAATGATATTTTTGGGGCGTTTTTGATCAGCAAGGCGATTGACTCCCTGATTATTGGCTGTATCTGCTGTGTGGCGATGCATATTATCGGGTTGAAATATTCTGTGCTGCTGAGCGTTATCGTGGGAATGACTAATATGATCCCATATTTTGGCCCATTTATCGGCGCTGTGCCGGGCGTATTGATCTATCTGTGTACTGATTGGGAATCCGCTGTGATTTTCGCGATCATGATATTTATCATACAACAGTTTGACGGATTGATCCTGGGGCCGAGGCTGCTGGGGCAGTCTACGGGATTGAGCCCGATCTGGGTTATCTTTGCCATCACGGTCGGCGGCGCATATTTTGGCGTGCCCGGTATGTTCGTCGGCGTGCCGGTGGTAGCGGTCATTGCCTTTTTGATCAACAAGATGATCGTGAGCCGGCTGGACGGCAAAAAGATCAGGGCGCTGGAGGATTTTCAGGACGGCGATGCGCCAGAAAACGGCAAATAGGATTTCCCAGTTTATAAAATTTTTCTTCGTATTCTGTCATGATATTGTCTGCGGCGGGACCGTTTTCATGCAGGTGGAAGCTGACTTCATCTGCAGTCCAGCCGGATCGTGACAGCTCTTCCAGGGAAAAATCAACAGGGGGCGGTTATCTGTCTTAAATTGCAGAAAACCGTCTCTTTTTAATATTTTGCTGTAACGCGACAGAAAATTTTCGGAGGTAAGCCTCCTTTTGGCGTGGCGATCCTTCGGCCAGGGGTCGGAAAAATTCAAATAGATGCCGGAGACTTCGCCCTCGGCAAAATATTCATTGATCGTTTCGGCGTCCATGCGGAGAAACAGAAGATTATCGGTTTCTAAACTCTCGCGTTTGTCGAGCGCGCGCACCAGGACGCTGGAATATTTTTCGATTCCGATATAATTGATCTCTGGATGTTTTCTGGCAAGCGCAGTGATAAACTGTCCCTTCCCCATGCCGATCTCAATGTGGATGGGATGGTCGTTTTGAAAAAACTGCGCGTTCCATTTTCCCCTGTAATCCTCGCCGTTTGTCCCATCTGTCTGTATGGTATAAGGATTTTCCAAGATTTTTTCCTGTGAGCCCTGTACATTCCGAAGACGCATATGTGATATCTCCTAACTGATTGGTTGTTATTTGGCGGTATTGCCGACTGATCCGGTTTGTCCAGCCGATGATCCCATGGATTAGATTATAACTGGTTTTTTCTGTTTTTACAATATCCGGGTTTTGCTCTGATGTTTGGCTCAGCGCAGATTAGAATTTGTTTGTGCCGTGCTGAAGTTTTGCCGCATATGAGAAAGTGCAAGAAATCCTTGTCTTGGCTCAGCGCAGATCAGAATTTGTTTGTGCCGTGCTGAAGTTTTGCTGCATATGAGAAAGTGCAAGAAATCCTTGTCTTGGCTCAGCGCAGATCAGAATTTATTTGTGCCGTGCTGAAGTTTTGCCGCATATGAGAAAGCGCAAGAAATCCTTGTCTTGGCTCAGCGCAGATCAGAATTTATTTGTGCCGTGCTGAAGTTTTGCCGCATACGGAAAAGAGCAAGAAGTCCTGCAAGATTCTGAAATTTTAGAAAATATACGCTGGGAATGAGTGTATTTATTTGTCATATGTGGTATAATGGCGGGGAAAGTGGCTGCGGGCGGAACGAATATAAGATAACCGGCGCTTTCGCCTGCCGGAGATGCGGCTGGAGGAAAAGGAAAGCTTAGGATAACTGCGGCCGCAATGCCGGAAAAGCATACTGGGAAAGAGGAATGATTATGAAGACAAAGATTTTTATCGACGGCAGCGAAGGGACGACAGGGCTGCGGATTGACGAGCGCTTCCGCGGGCGCGATGATGTAGAGTTATTAAAGATTGATTCAGAAAAAAGAAAGGATCGGGACGAGCGGAAACGCTTGATCAACGCTTCCGACATTACTTTTTTGTGTCTGCCGGACGAGGCGGCAAGAGAGTCGGTTTCCCTTGTGGAAAATGAGGACGTCTGCGTGATAGACACTTCTACGGCGCACCGGACAGAGAAAGGATGGGCGTATGGTTTTCCAGAGCTCTCAAAAGAACACCGGGAAAATATTATTCACGGAAAGCGGATTGCCGTTCCGGGATGCCACGCAACCGGTTTTATCTCTCTGGTATATCCGCTAGTGTCGTCTGGGATTTTGCCCGCGTCATATCCGGTCAGCAGTTTTTCTATCACCGGATATAGCGGCGGGGGAAAAAAGACGATCGCCGCATATGCTGACGGCGGCCGTCCGGAGTCGTATCAGTCCGGGCGGGAATATGCGCTTACTCAGAGACATAAGCATTTAAAGGAAATGCACCAGATCACAGGGCTAGACAGGACGCCGCTGTTCTCGCCGATCATTGACGATTATTACAGTGGCATGGTTGTTTCCGTACCGCTCTATACGGAATTTTTAAAAGGGAAAAAAGAACCGGGGCAGTTACAGGGATTTTTTGAAAAGTATTATGCCGGGCAGCGTTTGATCCAGATTGCAGCGCCGGATGATGAGACTGTGGCAGAAGGTTATCTGCCGGGAAACGGCCTGTCCGGATGGGACGGGTTAAAAATATATGTGACAGGGAATGAAGACAGAGTCGTACTTTCCGCCCAGTTTGATAATCTGGGGAAAGGAGCTTCCGGCGCAGCGATCCAGTGCATGAATCTGGTTCTTGGCTGTGGGGAAGACAAAGGGCTTCATTTATAAGATACCATGTGATTGCCCGCCTTGGAATCTGCAGTTTTCGCAGGCAGTTTTTTGCGGGCGCGCCGGTGCACAGACAGCGCCGGAGGAAGGAAAGAGGTGTGGAGCGTATGTTTAAGAAAAAGAGAATCGCAGTGACAGGATTACTATGCAGTATATTGCTTTCTGCCATCCTGCCGTGTCCGAAGGCAGAATCTTTTGTGATGCCGTCTGCTGCCGTACCGTCATTTGAGCCGAATAGGAACACATGGCCATTTGTCATACCGTCGTTTGATCCGGATGCGGATACATGGCCGTTTGTCATACCGTCATTTGATCCAGACGCGAGCATATGGCCGTCCGCCGATCCGACATTTGATCCGGGTGCGAGCGCGTGGCCGTCCGCCGATCCGACATTTGATCCGGACGCAAGTGCGGAGCCGTCCGCCAGTCCGACGAAAAAACCGGGCGCAAGCGC
>CANQCD010000063.1 GCA_947589455.1 uncultured Lachnospiraceae bacterium
AAAGAAGACAACGCTGAAATGTACTGTAACAGTGAAGAAGAAACCTTCTGATACAAAGAATACGCCTGGCGCAAGTGTAGCAGCAAGTCAGACTCCGGCAACATCGAATGCGCCGGCAACGTCTGATACCCCGGCAACAACTGCGCCGGTAACAAGCGGTACTCCGGCGCCGAGCGGAACAGCTACAACGACTGACGCTCCGTCAGCATCTGACGCCCCGGCAATATCTGATGATCCGGCAACGACTGACGCCCCGGCAATATCTGATGCTCCGGCAACGACTGACGCCCCGGCGACATCTGATGCTCCGGCAACATCTGACGCCCCGGCGACATCGAATGATCCGGCAACGTCTGATACCCCGGCGACATCGAATGATCCGGCAACGTCTGATACCCCGGCAACGTCGAATGATCCGGCAACATCTGATACCCCGGCGACATCGAATGCGCCGGCAACATCTGATACCCCGGCAACGTCGAATGCGCCGGCAACATCTGATACCCCGGCAACGTCTGATGCTCCGGCAACGACTGACACACCGGCAACAACTGACACTCCAGGAACAACGACCGATCCGACAGATACATCAGAGCCGGCAGAGAGTGCCAATCCTGTACAAAGCTTAAAGATTACAGTAAAAGGCGGCGAAACGATATTAAAGGATGCTGTTGTTACAATAAAAGATTCAAAAGAGGCAGAGGTTGCTACTCAAAAAGCAGAGGATGGTACTTATACAACAGATAAGTTAGCGGCTGGAAAATATACTGTTACTGTAGAAGGAATTGTCGTAGGCAATATGAGCTATGCAGGTACATCAAAAGAGGTAACTGTTTCTGCAGACAGTTCAGATGAAGTACAGAATGTAGAAATTGTTTTGGTAGGTGTTGAGCAGCCGACACAGCCAGAAACCTATACATGGAACGGTGCGATTACTAATAGTAGCTGGAAATACACTATTGATCCGGCTCCGATGTCAATGGAGGTTTCCGATGGCTCGGGTTGGAAAATACAGGTAACTACCTTATGGCAAACATATAAATTTACTAAAATAAAGGTTGAATGTCCAGAAGGTGAGTCTGGAACCATGGGGATTACAAGGAATGATGTTGCATCGACTGCTATTAAAAATCCTGCGATTGGCGAGATTATAGATATCAGTTCCCTGGGATTGACAGACCATGTAGAAGATGCGTATGATGATATACTTGTTATCACAGGGGTATCTGTTAATAAGATTACTCTGTATACAGAGGACGAGAAGACGTTTCTGACCTGGGCTGGGAAAGTAACCTATCATGCAGAGAAAAATGGCACTAATGAAGCATATACTAAAGAGGAGGGCGAAAAGTTCTCATCTTCTGTTCCAATGATTGTATTGGGAAATTATGGTTATCAACTGCAGCTTTTAGCAAATTGGAGCCAATATAAATACATTAAGATAACATTGGAGGACGGTTCCACCTATAGTGTTCAGAAGAGCGACGACGCTAAGCTGGAAAACCAGAAAAGCGGCGAGTATATTGATATTTCCGGGTTGGGTTTGCAGGATGGCGATTTATTGCAAATTAGCACTGGACAAGATACAACGATTACTTCCTTTACATTGAGTAATACAAATTCGCCAGAATAGCAGATTGAATAATCCCGCTGATTATTCAACTGGAATTTCGTTCCGTAGGTTTTAGACGGAATATATATTAAAGCGCAATCATGATATTTTAACCACACAGGGTAACGATCGACTGATTTAAAACGACCGTTACCCTTGTTATTTTATAAAAATTTTGCGATTGCAAGCCATTGATAGATATGGTATACTCAAATTCAAACAAAATAGATTTATCATACAGGGTTATCGTTTTGGCCTGGCGGAAATTTTTTGTAATACCATAGGCGGGAGAAAATTTCCCGCTATTTTTAATATATAAGAAACAGAAATAAAAGATAACAATAGCAGATTGCAGAAAGTATCAAGGGAGGTTTTTATGGAAAAACTTTATCGTGTAAAATTAAAGCCGGCTTCGTGTGGTTTGGATTTAGGGGATGGAAGCGAGAGGGCGGAATATGTGAATCAGGATTATATTTTAAATACTCTGGGACGGCCGCACAGAAATATTAGTATTATGTATACATATTATCCCAAAGATAAGGAATGGCCGCAGCGTATCAGTGAGGCGTGCAAAGATATGGAAATCCATTTTCAGTGGGATTATCCCTATGATGATTATTTTCCATACGAGGGGGGAATTGGCGGCAATATGCAGGGTCAGCCATTTGAACAGATGCGGGATATCCGCCGGCACGGACAAGATGTGGCATTGACTTTAACGATCGACTGTTCTTTGACAGACGATTATTTGAGACAGATCGCCAGAGATTTAAAGCCTTTTGGAAGGATGCGTCTGAGGATCAACCATGAGTGTACAGGAGATTGGTTCACGCACAACCAGCGTTTTTCCTATCAGGAGATTTCTGATTTTTTTGTGCGGTTTGCGGGGATTGTCAAGGAAGAAGCGCCGCAGATTTCTATTGTTTTTTGTGGCGGCTGTGTAGAAAATCCAGAGGAGGAAGATAGTCCGATCCAGTACGAAAAGGAATTTACCCCGGCTTTTGCCGCGGCAGATATCTGGTCAAACGACTGCTATTTGGCGCTGCATTATGGATGGCCGTTTGATGTGTGTGAAAAAGGGGGAGACAGTTTTACTGTAACACCGGTGGATGACTTTTTTCATCGTCTGCGCAAGACGTCAAAGCGGCTGACGAAGGTCAATAATGGAAACTGCAGGCCGCTTGTTATTTCTGAGTTTAATACAGACGGGGATGTGACTGGTCCGAAAAAGCAGGGAGAATCTATCCGGCGGTTTGTTGAAAAGATCAAGCAGGAAAATGCAGATTGGTTTGACGGTTTCTCTATGTACCAATTTCGGGACAGGGGACGTCTGGGGTTGGAATTGGAGGATCCCAATAATCCTTCCGTGGGGATTCCGCAGCCTGTTTTGAAAGATTATAAAGAGATTTTAAAAGATCCATTTTTTATGCCGGAGCTGGAGTGCGCCGAGGGGGCGGAACTTCCGGTGAAGCTTCGCTGGGGAGGTTCTGAGGATGCGGAAGGTCTTGGCATCTCGGTTAAATTGGAAAAAACGCCAGAGTTTTTTGAGATTACTTTTGATGAGCCGTTAAATTTAATGATAGAGGTAAATGAGCGCTGGTTCTATAAGGCGCCGCATACCAGGACTGTAGATTTGATGCCGGCGTTTTTTGATCAGGATGCAGCGCCGGGAAAAGAGCTTGTGATCAAATTGTTTGCGCCGCCGGCTTCCGGAGAAAACGATCCCGACCAGGGAGAGGGCTGGCTTACAGATTATTACTGCACGATAGCCAAAATGCCAGAGCTGCGCATTCGCTATGAGTCAGTCCAGGATGTGGGTTAGGACAGTTGAAAAGACGGCTTATCGGCGTGAGTTGGAACCTATTAGCGAGAGATAAACAGGCAGACATTAGATTGGAAAATCACGCTGGTGCGCTGCTTTTTCGCAATGCGGACCATTGTCCGCCTGGAATGAGGAATTTATATGGAGAAGACTTCAAAAAATAGCAGAACATTAGATATGTATGTTCGGTTGTGCGAGGGAAAACTTTTAAACAAATCAGAAGAGGCAGTGAGATTTGGAGTTGATGAGCGTTCCATTCAACGGGATATAGATGACATTAGAGCATTTCTCGACGAAAGGAATACAGAATCTTCAGATGGGGGAAGGCGCATTGTCTTTGACAGGACACAAAAAGGCTATCTTATGAAAGGGAATGAGGATTCCCTTATGAGCAATAGCGAAATCCTTGCTGTCAGCAAAATTTTGCTGGAAAGCCGGGCATTTACAAAAAAAGAGATGAACGCAATCTTGGATAAATTGATTTCTGGATGTGTTCCGCAAAAGAATATGAAACTTGTTTCGGATTTGATCGCAAATGAGAAATATCATTATGTTGAAGTAAGACATACTTCGTCCATAAAAGATATGATGTGGGCTTTGGGGAATGATATTAAGCAGAATGAACTCGTGGAATTGACCTATATGAAACAAGTTAAGGGGAAAGAGAAGATAAAGAGAATTGTTGAGCCGGTGGCTTTGATGTTTTCCGATTACTATTTTTACCTCCATGCTTTTCTTGTTGAAAAAAGGGATGGGAAATATGAGCATTTATATGATTATCCTGCAATATTCAGACTGGATCGAATTGCCGGATATCGGGAATTAGGAAAGAAATTCAAGGTTTCTTATACGGATCGTTTTGAAGAAGGGGAGTTTAGAAAAAGGATTCAATTTATGTTCGCGGGGGAGCTGCAGCATATTAGATTTTCTTATTCCGGAAGTAATATTGATTCGATTTTGGATCGGGTTCCATCTGCAAGAATTGTGTCGGAAGATCATGAGAATTATTTGATAGATGCAGATGTGTACGGTAAAGGAATCCTAATGTGGATGTTAAGCCAGGGTAATTCTGTTGAATTAATAAGGCCGGAAAAGTTACGGCTTGAAATGAAAGAGCTGTTAAAACAAATGATTAAAAAGTACGAGTGAAGCCAAAACATAAGCGCTCTGTAATAGCATGTCTGTCAAAATAAATATTTGTAAGGAAATATTACTGTCCGATAAGATCGCCGATCCGGGCTATTGGCAGGCAATAGTCCGGATCAGGAGATCATTTTGGTCAGCGTGTCAGTTAAAATGAGAGATTTTTATGCAGGAGCGCGTCAGATAATCGGTTAGGGATTCATCTTCTGTCATGGAAGGGAGGTTCCTGCCGATCAAGTCGATCAGATTTTCTATTTCAGATACAAAATCCTGATATTCTGTGAGCGCTGTATTGAAGAAGGTCGCGCAATGCTCGTTTAAATCTTCTTCGATTTCTGAAACAGGCGAATACAGATCGCTGATAGTGTACTGTATGCTGCCTGAGACAAAACGTTCGATCAATCTCAGCGCATCGTTATCGCTGATGCGGTAGTCATGTTCCTCAATATCAATCTGGTTTACAAAATAGTCGAAGTCATACATCTGATAATAGTCGGAATTGTCAGTCAGCTCTGCTTCAAATCTGGCAAGCAGAAGCTTGTATGACTTGGAAATCTGCTCTTTGATTTTATCATATGAATCAGCGGAGGAAGTCATCAGAGCTGCCTTTTCAAGAAGATTCATATAAGGAGCAGTTTCATTTTCAAGGTGTTTTGCATATACTTTGGCACATTCTTTTGCGATACAAGAGGAATTGCCCACGCTGATATATTTTCCGGCCTTATCATATGCCTTCCTGATCTCTTCTTTTACAGAATTTTCACATTCGTACCTTGAGTTGAAAAACTTCGAGGCAAGAGAGGAATTGAAAGGGATATGATAATATTGTGTGTATTTTGTGCATTGAAACATATGGTGGAATGCGGCGGTCAAATCGGAATGATTATCTGAAAAATCATCGTAACCATTTGAGAGCGCTGCATTCATAGCGGAGACGGCGTTATCGGGATTTTCTTCCACAGGAAGAGAAAAACCCTGTAATTTGATGCCGGCGCGTAAGTATTGCTGTTCCGTATAGGGGTTATTGAGCGTCGCATTTGCCAGGCAAATATATTCCACATCGGCAACGCTGATCGGGATAGAAAAATCTTCTGCGCACAAATAAATCTTTTTGCAGTGTTTGTTTAACAGAGTTGCCAGGTCTTCCTGGTTCATAGCAACATTTTGGGGATTAGCCAAGATTGCTTCATCGTCAGTATATTTGCGGAGCAGCTCTCTCTTTTCTGATAAGGCAGCTTCCTCTTCGGGCGACAGCTCGATTTGAAATGGGATATCAAGAGCAGAACAAATCTGTTCAAGACAGTTTTTATCCTCAAACTTTATTGAAAAAATATCAGCGGCCTCTTTTTCGTAGTAGTGCTGGTTTAACCATCTGACAAGGTCGCCTTCCAGATGATATTTCAGCAGCTCGTCAGGCGAATAATTTTCTCGCAGTTCTTTTAGTGTGTGGATTGTCGTGTCTTTCATTTTCAAAATGACAGGTTCGGCTTTTCGATCCTCTTCTGGAGAGTTGAGATCAAAAAGAAAGGGATGTGTCGTTATTGGCTTATTCATCATAGTTCTTCCTCCTTTACTGAGATTGGTTCTATAAAATTAATGTTGAATGCATAAAGTTTCCATTGTCCGGACTGGCAACTTATATGGATATAGTACAAATGCAGAAAGACATATTTTGACATTGAAAAAAGAAAGAAGGGAAAGAAAAAGTGAATTTCATTTAGTATGAAAAAGCAAGGTTATTTTTTTTGACCCGACAAATATTTTTAAATATATATGAAAAAGCAAGTTCATTTTTTTGTTGACAAATATTTTTAAATATGTATGGAAAAGCAAATTCATTTTTTGGTTGACAAACATTTTTGAAAGAGTATAATAAGCAATATAACAATTTTATATTAAACTGATGAAGTGGAGATAACGGTAAAATATGCGCTTCCAGAGAGCAGGGAACGGTGGAAACCCTGTAGAGATGCAGTTTATCAAATGGACCACTGAGGGCATGGTCAAAGGGCAGCGCAGAGGCTGTCTGAGTATTCCATGACGTAGGGGCATACGTTAGTTGCCGGAAATATGTTAGTATTTCGCTGAGAGTGTGGGAAACCATAAATCAAGGTGGCACCGCGGTATATTTTTAAAATGACCGTCCTTGACGAACGTTTTTTGTGTTCGTCAGGGATTTTTTTTGTCAATGCCATGCAGAGCGGCAGTTCTTTTTGGGGAAGGGCGGCGGGCTTTGATGTCGGAGACGTTAAAATGGGTTTGGCGCTTTGTTGCTGCCTGGGCGAATTGCTGGATTGGAGGTAAGCGAAGATGATTACGTTGCAGGAAGCCAAAAATTTGGCGGATGGTTACAAGGTAGTTCCCATCAGCCGGGAGATCATGGCGGATATCAGGACGCCGATGCAGGTACTGCGCATCCTGAAAGGAGTCAGCCGTCATTGCTATATGCTTGAGAGTGTGGAAAATCAGGATAAATGGGGAAGATATACTTTTCTTGGATATGATCCGAAGATGGAGATCACCTGCATGAATGGGCAGATGACAGTCAGCGCTGGCGATGGGATACAACACAGAGAGGTATCGCATCCCGGCAAGTTTATCAAGGAAATTTTAACAGAATACGCCAGTCCGAAGGTGGAGGGGCTTCCGACATTTACCGGCGGTCTGGTTGGTTATTTTTCCTATGATTATCTGAAATATAGTGAACCGAAGCTGAAGCTGGATGCGGAGGATACAGAGGGCTTCAAAGACGTCGACCTGATGTTGTTTGATAAGGTGATCGCGTTTGATAATTACCGTCAGAAAATTTACGTCATTGCCAATGCGAGGACGGAAAATCTGGAAAAAGAATATGACAGATGTTTAAAGGAAATTGACGAGATCATTTCTTTGATTGAGAATGGGAAACCGATTGAAGTGAAACCGGGAAAGGTTACTTCTGGATTTCGGGCGCTGTTTTCGGAAGAAGAATATTGCGCGATGGTGGAGAAGGCAAAAAATTATATCTATGAGGGGGATATTTTTCAGGTGGTTTTGTCTAACCGTCTGGAAGCGGATTATGAGGGAAGCCTGTTAAATGCGTACCGTCTGCTGCGTACGATCAACCCATCGCCGTATATGTTTTATTTTAGCAGTGACGATATGGAGGTTGCGGGCGCATCTCCGGAAACGCTGGTAAAATTGGAGAATGGGACGCTGCATACGTTCCCGCTTGCGGGAACCAGACCAAGAGGGGCGGACAGGAAAGAAGATCTCCGTCTGGAAAAAGAATTATTAGCAGATGAAAAGGAATGTTCGGAGCATAATATGTTAGTTGACCTGGGCAGAAATGATCTGGGCAAGATCAGCAGGTTTGGTACGGTGGAGGTGGAGCATTATATGGAAATCCTGCGGTATTCCCATGTAATGCACATCGGTTCTACTGTGCGGGGGGTGGTCAGGGAGGATAAAGACGCCCTGGATGCGGTGGACGCCGTATTGCCTGCTGGTACATTGTCCGGCGCGCCCAAAATCCGCGCGATGGAAATCATCAACGAATTGGAAAATAACAAGCGCGGCATCTATGGCGGGGCGATTGGATATATAGACTTTACGGGAAATTTAGATACCTGTATTGCAATCCGCACGGCATATAAGAAGAATGGAAAAGTATTTGTGCGGTCGGGCGCCGGCATTGTGGCGGACAGTGTTCCGAAAAATGAATACAGGGAGTGTATCAACAAGGCAAAGGCGGTAATGAAAGCTGTGGAGGATGGTCAGCAGGAGATGTAGTCTTAATTTGTGGCCGGGATCCTTTTGAGATAAGGATTGTTTGAAACCACAGGAAGGAGGCAGTAATGATTTTATTGATTGATAATTATGATAGTTTTTCATATAATTTATATCAGCTGGTTGGCAGCATTACCCCGGATATCCGTGTTATCCGCAATGATGAGTGTACGCCGCAGGAGATTGAGCAGATGGCTCCGTCCCATATTATTATCTCTCCGGGACCGGGCAAGCCAAAGGATGCGGGAAGATGCGAGGAGATAATCCGGTATTTCCAGGGGAAAATACCGATTATGGGCGTATGTCTGGGTCATCAGGCGATCTGCGAAGTTTTTGGCGCAACGGTGTCTTATGCTAAAGAGCTTATGCATGGGAAAATGTCTGTGGTGCAGCTGGATACGGAGTGTGAGATCTTCCAGGGACTTGCGCGGCAGCAGGAAGTGGCAAGATATCATTCTCTGATTGCATTAAAAGATACTATACCGGATTGTCTGCAGGTGACGGCGGTCACAAAAGACGGCGAGGTTATGGCAGTCCGCCATAAAGAGTATGCGATTTACGGATTGCAGTTTCATCCAGAATCCATCCTGACGCCAAACGGAAAAAGTATCATGGAAAAATTTATAAACTGCAGGTAATGTCGTGTGGCGCAAGCGGCGAGGTAAAAAAGCTGTGGCGCAAGCGGCGAGGTAAAAAGCATGAAAATGTCATGAAAGCATGGCAATATTAAATATTATATAGAAAGAAAGGGGATAACAACAATGATTAAAGAAGCAATTCAGACATTAGTAGATGGCAGGGATTTAGCATCGGATACGATGGAGGCGGTTATGAATGAGATCATGACCGGCGAGGCAACAGATGCACAGAAGGCGTCTTTTTTAACGGCGCTTACGATCAAAGGAGAAACGATTGACGAGATAACAGCCGCTGGAAAAGTAATGCGTGAAAAGTGTACAGTCTTTCAT
Organism: uncultured Lachnospiraceae bacterium; assembly: GCA_947589455.1. GTDB lineage: Bacteria > Bacillota > Clostridia > Lachnospirales > Lachnospiraceae > Butyribacter. Next base: position 9,314 of record CANQCD010000063.1, read on the forward strand.
AATGAGCAGGATGCGTTGGAGATTGTGGGGACCGGCGGAGACGGTTCCAACACGTTTAATATTTCAACAACTTCTTCTATGGTGATTTCCGCCGCAGGATACCGGGTAGCAAAGCATGGGAACAGAGCGGCGTCTAGCAAGAGCGGGGCGGCGGATTGTTTAGAAGCGCTGGGTGTGAAAATTGATTTGGATGTGGAGAAAAGCGAAGCGCTTTTAAAAGAGATGAATTTGTGTTTCCTGTTTGCACAGAAATATCATACGGCAATGCGTTTTGTCGGGGCAGTCAGAAAAGAGATTGGAATACGCACAATGTTTAACATATTAGGGCCAATTTCCAATCCGGCGGGGGCAAATCAGATGCTTTTGGGCGTATTTGCGGAAGAGTTGGTAGAGCCATTGGCGCATGTCCTTTCCAATCTGGGTGTAAAGAGGGCAATGGTAGTCTATGGAACGGATAAGATGGACGAGATTTCTTTGAGCGCGCCGACGAAGGTTTGTGAAGTGAGAGACGGAGAATTTAAGTCTTATACGATCACACCGGAACAGTTCGGGTTTACTTCCTGCAAAAAGGAAGAGCTGGTAGGCGGCGACCCGGCGGAAAATGCACAGATTACCAGGGATATCCTCGACGGAAAACAGGGACCGAGGTTTGATACAGTAGTATTGAACGCCGGAGCTGCTATTTACATCGCAGATGGGAATATCACATTAGAAGAGGGGATTGAAAAGGCGAAAGAGACTATTTTAAGCGGTAAGGCAAAAGAGCAGATGGAGAAATTTATTGCGGCAACAAACCAGTGATAAGAGGTAATTTATGAATATTTTGGAAGAGATTGCAGAAAAAACAAGAGCGCGTACAGCAGAGGCAATGAAAAAAATCCCTGTACAAGAAATGAGGGCGCAGGCGGAGGAGCTTTTTGCCAGGGAAAAGGCTGATCTTCGGGAAGCGTTCCCCTTTGATAAAGCGATAGCGGCTCCGGGGCTTTCCTTTGTCTGCGAAGTGAAGAAAGCCTCCCCGTCAAAGGGGCTGATCGCGCCGGATTTCCCATATGTGGATATTGCCAAAACATATGAAAAGGCGGGGGCTCGGGCGATTTCCATACTGACGGAGCCATATTATTTCCAGGGGGCGAATGCGTATTTATCGGAAATCCGGCAGCAGGTTTCCCTGCCGTTGCTGCGAAAGGATTTTACGGTGGATGAATATATGATCTATGAGGCAAAAGTGATCGGGGCAAACGCAGTGCTTTTGATCTGTTCTTTGCTCGACACAGCGCAGCTGAAAGATTATATCCAATTAGCAGATAGCCTTGGGATATCTGCGCTGGTAGAAGCGCATGATGAAAAGGAAGTTGAGATGGCGCTGCGGACAGGAGCGAGGATTATCGGGGTCAACAACAGGGATTTGAAAACTTTTACGGTAGATATCCATAATAGTATCCGGCTTCGTAAAATGGCGCCGCCGGAAATCCTTTTTGTATCGGAAAGCGGTATCCGCACGCCGGAGAATATCAGGGAACTGGCAGAAAATCAGGTAGACGCCGTGTTGATTGGCGAGACGATGATGCGCTCTGGAAATATCGCCGGGACACTGAAAAACCTGATAGAGGCGGGACAGACAAAGTAAAAACCGCCGGCAGAGCGAAGAAGTAAAAACCGCAGAGAGAAACCGCCGGCAGAGCGAAGAAGTAAAAACCGCAGAGAGAAACCGCCGGCGGTGCGGAAAAGTAAAAACTGCAGAGAGAAACCGCCGGCGGTGCGGGGAAGTAAAAACCGCGGAGGGAAACCGCCGGCGGTGCGGGGAAGCAAAAACTGCAGAGAGAAACCACCGGCGGAGCGGAAAAGTAAAAAAGTATAGAAGTATCGGAGGACAGAACATGAGCAAAGGAAGATATGGAAAGCATGGAGGCCAGTATATTCCAGAGACTTTAATGAATGAGATTCATGCATTAGAGGATGCGTATGAACATTACAAAAACGATCCGGAATTTGTAGCGGAGCTTGATAAATTAAATCGGGAATATGCAGGAAGACCCTCTCTGCTTTATTATGCTGAAAAGATGACAAAAAAACTGGGCGGTGCAAAAATCTATTTTAAAAGAGAGGATTTAAACCATACCGGTTCGCACAAAATCAACAATGTCCTGGGTCAGGTCTTGCTTGCCAAAAAAATGGGTAAAACCCGTGTTATCGCAGAGACGGGAGCAGGCCAGCACGGTGTGGCGACCGCCACGGCCGCCGCATTGTTAAATATGGAATGCGAGATTTATATGGGAAAAGAAGATACGATCCGCCAGGCATTAAATGTGTACCGCATGGAGCTTTTAGGGGCGACGGTTCATCCGGTGGAGACAGGGACGGCTACTTTGAAAGACGCCGTCAATGCCTGTATGCAGGAGTGGACTGCGCGGGTAGACGATACGCTCTATGTACTTGGCTCTGTTATGGGACCGCATCCATTTCCAATGATCGTGAGGGATTTCCAGAGCGTGATCAGCAAGGAAGCGAGGGCGCAGATCTTGGAGCTGGAGGGAAGGCTGCCGGATGTTGTGATGGCATGTGTCGGCGGCGGGAGCAATGCGATGGGTTCTTTTTATGAATTTATCAATGATAAAGAGGTGCGTCTGATTGGCTGCGAAGCGGCGGGTCATGGCGTAGATACGGATAAAACGGCTGCGACGATGGCGGTGGGAACCGAGGGCGTATTCCATGGGATGAAATCCTATTTTTGCCAGGATGAGTATGGACAGATCGCGCCGGTTTACTCGATCTCAGCGGGATTAGATTATCCCGGAGTGGGACCGGAACATGCGTATTTAAAAGATATTGGCAGAGCCGAATATGTTCCGGTGACAGATGAAGAAGCAGTACAGGCATTTGAGTATATTGCAAGGGAGGAAGGCATTATCGCTGCGATTGAAAGTTCCCATGCAGTAGCGCATTTGCTAAAGATTGCGCCGGAGATGGACAAAGACCAGATCATCATCTGCACGCTTTCCGGGCGCGGCGACAAGGATGTAGCGGCAATCGCAAGATACAGGGGGATTGATTTACATGAGTAGAATAAAAAATGCATTTGATAAGAAGAAAGCATTCATCGGATTTTTGACAGCAGGAGATCCGACATTAGATAAGACGGAAGAATTTGTGCTGGAGATGGAGCGCGCCGGGGCTGCGCTGGTAGAGCTTGGGATTCCTTTTTCTGACCCGATCGCAGACGGCCCGGTGATTCAGGAGGCGAATGTCCGCTCGCTGAGCGCTGGCTGCACAACAGATAAAATTTTTGATATGGTTGCATCGCTCCGCCAAAAAACAGAGATTCCACTGGTATTTTTGTCTTATTTGAATACGTTATACAAATATGGTTATGACAGATTCTGCAAACGCTGCCAGGAAAGCGGGATTGATGGCGTTATCATTCCGGATCTGCCTTTCGAAGAGAGAGAGGAGCTGGCGCCAATCGCTTCCCAATATGGTATTGACGTGATTACAATGGTAGCGCCAACGTCAAAGGAACGGATTAAAAATATGGTAAAAGATGCGTCCGGTTTCATATATGTTGTATCTTCTATGGGCGTGACGGGAGCGCGGAGCGAGATTACTACCGATGTGGGAGAAATCATAGATACGATCCGCAGTGCGACAGATACGCCTGCAGCGGTGGGATTTGGGATCAACACGAAACAGCAGGCGGCAACTTATTCTGCAATCGCAGACGGCGTGATCGTAGGGAGCGCGATCGTAAAGATTATTGCGCAGTATGGAGAGGACGCCGCTCCGAAATTATATGAATATATTTCAGAGATGGTATCTGGGCTTGCAGAGTAAATGGGACATAGATTTTATCAAAAGTCATTGGCGAACTTTTTATCTGGTTATTGCGAAAAAAGTTTGCCAATGGCTTTTTTGTTTTTTTTATTTTTATTCGGTTATTGCGAAAAAAGTTTGTTAGTGGCTTTTTGGATTTCTTTTATTTTTATTCGGTTATTGCGAAAAAAGTTCGCCAATGGCTCTTTTTGGTTCTTTTCACATCTCCGCAAATTAGTTACACTATAATTAGAAGAATAGAATACCTATTCCAGGCAATCATTTTACTAAGGCAGGATTTTGATGCCGGAAATCATAAAAACGGCGTCGGGATCCATTGAAAAGGAGGGACGGTTATGAGATATTTGATCACGAAAAAACGGATGGAAGCGTTTAAGGAGCAGTTGCGGAGGGAGGAGAAAGGGAAGCTTACAATAGAAAAATATATGCGGGATTTAAAGAAACTGGAGGATTTTGCCGATGGCAGGAGCTTAGACAAGGAGCTGGTCATCGAATATAAGCAGCACCTGAAAGATTGTGGAAAATATAAGACAAGGAGCATCAATTCTTATCTGGTGGCAGCAAACCGTTTCTTTGAGGTTATGGGCTGGCACGAGCTGCGGGTCAAGACATATAAAGTGCAGAGAGAGACGTTCCGGCCAGAGAACAGGAATTTTACCAAAAAAGAGTACAAAAAGCTGGTTCAGGCGGCAGAGAAGGCCGGAAACCAGCGGCTGGCGCTCTTGATCCAGACGATCTGTGCCGTGGGTCTGCGCGTCAGCG
>CANQCD010000064.1 GCA_947589455.1 uncultured Lachnospiraceae bacterium
TCTCTATCGAGGGCTGGTGGTCTCCAAACATACAGATGATCGTCGGCTCCTCCTGCTTTTTAAAATATTCTACCAGATAGCGGAACGCATCGTCGGAAACTTTTGTCGCCGACAAAAATTCTTTTGCCTCCTGGTAATAAGCGCCTTTGACATAAACAGGATTTTTCCAGTTTGTATTGGTCAGATATCCCCCATGGTTCTGGATCGTCATGTCAAACAGGAACAGAGGGGTATCGCTGTCTTTTGCTTCATAGAGTTCTATTATTTTTTTGTAGCTTTCTTTATCGCTGATGTAGCGGATATATTCCGGATCCTTAAAATCATCAATCGTGAGAAAGCGGTCAAACCCCATGCTGTCATATGCGTTAAAGCGGTTCCAGTTTGCGCCGCTGCTTGGATGGATAGCGGCAGTGGAATATCCGGATTTCTTTAAATAAGCCGGAAGTGCAAATGTGGATTCGTGCATAAACTGCTGGTATACGTTACATCCGCTCGGGAAAAAAGTCAAAGTATTGCCTGTCATTGCCTCAAACTCCGAATTGCTGGTCCCTGCGCCGAAAATGGAGACGTAATCTTTTCCGTAGATCGTGTTTTCGCGCATACTGTGCAGAAATTCCAACGGATCGCGGTTATAATTGGTCGTCCCCGCCATGTCAAAATCAGCAAGGCTTTCATTCATGATCAGGATAATGTTTGGTTTTTTCCCGTTTAATGTTGTATTTTCTTTAAAATCACTGTTGCCGATAAAATCCTTTCCTGTCTGCGCATCGGTGCGGACCGCATCACGGGCAGTCTCTTCCTTGCTCTCCTTCTGAAAACGCCCAAGGATATCTGCTACTGCTTCCTGTGAATATCCGTCCGGTTCTGACACAGACAGATAATGCAGGTTGATAAAAAAATTCAAATAAAATCCATTGCTGCGGCAGGAAGCCGCTTTGTTCCAGACGTTATCTGTAATGCCGGAACCGGCGAGCACCTGTGTGTTATACAACAGGGAAAGCATACTGACAGACAAGATCAGCGGAGCCAGACGGCGTACCAGTTTTTGCCGTACGGTCCGGTTTGTCTTTTTGCTCCGGATGCGGATCAGGAAAAAGCACCAGATAATGATCGCCGGAAGCATGACAAACTGGGCGGGGGTAAGCGAGATTTTGTAAGTCTCCGCCACTTCGGCAGCTGTGGCAAGCGCCAGTAAGTCGGACGGCAGAAACGGCGTCCCGCGGACATTCATAAGGATCAGGTTGGCTAATCCTGCAGGAAACATGATCAAATTTAATACCATCATGGCAACGGTACTGCTGCCAGATATCACGAGGACGAGCAGCTGCAGCGATAAGAGCAGCATCCAGGCAAACAGCCAGACGGCAGGGATCATGGTGGTAAACGTCTGGTTCATCAGCTCGATCGTAAAGAAAATAAGCAGCGGGTTAAAGAGGAACACTGCTATTCGGATGCGGCGGATGATCTTAGTGTCTACAAGACATTTCTTTCCTATGTCTTTGATGGAAAATTCCTTCCGTTTCTTTTTGTTTTTCTTTTTCTGGTTTCCGGTCTTTTTAGAATAAACAAATTTGGCGTCTTTCTTTTTCAGGCTGTCTCTGCGCTCTTTTGCAGATGCTTCCAAAGCAAGCTCTTTTTCCCGGCGTTTCTGTGCTTTTTCATTCTTTTTTCTAAGGAGCGCCCCAAGCTCTGTCACTTTTTCAAAACACAGGACAAACAGGATACAGAACTCAAGAAGCATCATGATCAGAGGAAAAATCTGCCGATACGTATAAGTATAGGAAATGTTGAGGCATTTTTTCCTTGTCTGCATTTTCATGGTTGACATATAGGTATTTGGGTCGGTGCGGTTTGTCGTATTCAGGGTTGGTACTGCCGCAAACTGGGTGTTTTTGGAACTGCAGCTTATACGGATGCAGCAGGTGACACCCTTTGGGATCGTAACGGTGTTGTCCATCGCGACACGGTAAGAGGCGTTCGGGGAAATATCATCTACCGGAACTTCTGTCGCATAAACAATATTATTTTCGCCGTCTGTCATCTGGATCTCCAGCGTGTCTCCCACCTCGTCCCGCTTGAACGAGCCGAAGCTTAACGCAAATTCTTCTAAGACTACTTTGCGGTTAAACTTAAATTTCTGGCGTACCAATTCGGTCTTGTCAAGGATTCCGATCACAGCGCTCTCTGAATTGCCTGCCTCCGTGACGATTTTTTGTCTGGCAATGATAGAGCCGGTGAGAATGATCTGTAAAAGAATGATAACTGCAGTTATCACGGAAAAGGTGATTATTCTTTTTTTTGTGAAGCGAAAATATTTATGTAGCATAGTAATCCCCATTTCTGAGCGGTTTGTCACGAAGATGGCGATACCTGACTGCCATCGCAATCATGAAAACGGCGCGTGCCGTTTTTTATCTGCCATCAAGGCTGTCTGCTTCCGCTCAGAAGCAGACAGCGAATGCGGACGATTCGTCGCATTGTTTGTCTGATCTTGTTTCAGACAATGCTATTTTCTAAAATAGTTATTTTTTGGTATCGTTCTTTTCCTCTTCTTTTTCTGCGGAGAGGACATTCAGCCGTTTGGAAGCGATCGCCCATTTTTTGGCGTCTTCTTTTGCCGTTCGCTTTTTTTCCTCCTCTGCGAGAAGCTTCTCTCTCTCCCCCATTTTTTTGTATATATCCAGTGCGGGAATCATAAGAAACAGCGTGATCAGTATCTGAAAAACAAAAGATACGGCATGGGAAATGACGCCCTGCTGATAGAGTCCCTGGGGAAAATATGCTATTGTATGGAAAAAAACGGCAAGGCACAGAAGCCGCACGCGCAGCCTGTCGTTGCGCACTGCCTGAAATACAAGGATAGAAAGGCCAATCTGGGCGATCAGGAACAATAGCTGAGAAAGCCCGTCAAGGATCAGTCCCTTTGCCGTCAGGCTCTGTAACGCCGTTATCACGCTCTGGTATTTTTCTTCGCCCAGCTTCTGAAAAGTCCCCTGGTTTAACATCAGCGCATTCATATAATCAGACAGATATGTCACGCCGACGACTAACATACATTCCACTCCGCCATGGCCAATCCCGTAATATGCCGCCGTAGCACGCTCAGGGTATTTTGCGGTAAAGTAACGAAATGCCAGATAACGCCCAAGCTGCTGGAGTATGGCAGACATCAGGCCAATGTAGAGCCAGTCTGTAAACCGGGTGGAGTGCAGGCTGTATATCGGGCCGTTTACCCCGTGTAAAAGGGTATTGGGGATGATGGATACGATCTGACATGCAAGGAAGATCGCCGCGCCAATCAAGGCCGGCATCATATTTTTTCTGGTCCACATCCTGCAGATCAAGAGAAGTGCAACCGGAATAATGAAACTGATGACAGCGATTTCCATCAGGTAATTCATCACAGGTGTCGATATCATAATTTTTCCTCTCCCGGCGGCTGCCGCGGGGCTTTTATTTTTAAAACAGTAAAAACTAAGCCGCACATACAGCTTAGTTTTTAGAGTTAAATAACCCCAATTGCTATTAGGATAGCACATCTGGAAAATTCTTTCAAGTTTCCGAATGGAAAAATGACATACGCCAGAGAACAAAGGGCAAAACCAGCGTTTTGCCCTTGCATACCACTACGTTTTGAGCAATTTCCTATCCCAGAACAAAGGACACCGCTTGCGCCCCGCTACATTTCAAAGCCCTCCTATAAGAGGGCTTGCTATTTCCTGTCCCATGAAAAAACTTCATGCCCCGAAAAATGGGATGCGGAACATGAAGTTTTGCCTTCGCACAAATCGAAGGATTATTTGTTGAATAATATTTTTTCACTGTGGAACATTTTTGTGACAACAAAGATGCCGAGCAGCACAAAAATAATGTTACTGCACACTGTCAGAAGGATATGTACCGGATCCGCCTGGAACTGGAAGATCCCGATCATATCCTGCACGCTGTTGTAGCAGGGGATGCAGTAAAAGTACCATTCTTTTTTGGCGCCGGAGCCAAACATTGCCGTAATGCCAACCAGGAGGACAAGGATCATTACCGGCATGGTAAAAGTCTGCGCCTCCTTGATGGATTTGCTATAGGCAGAGATAATGGACAGCAGGGTTACAAGCACCAGCACAGTGGAGATGATCACTACCGCAAGAAGCAGATATTCCCTGACGCCATAGACACTGCCGTTTATGCTGGTGTTTACGCTGTTATCGACTGCCATCAGAGAAGGCAGGGACAGAACAGTCCCGATGGTGCTGGATATGCCGCTTAGCATGGCGGTGATAGACAGCGCCATGATCTTGCCGATAACAATGTGGCTTCGTCTGACTGGCGTTACCAGCAGAGTGGCGATCGTACCGCGCTCCTTTTCTCCGGCGATGGATTCCGGCGCAACGGCAAGCGAGCCGGAAAACAGAAAGATAAGAAGCAGCATCGGTAACATCGAAGAAAAATAAGTTGCCGTGGAGTCTTCATCTGTTGCTAAGTCATATTCTGCCTCGCCGCTTCCCAGATTGATATCAAATTTATTTGCCATCTGGCTCTCATAGGCGTCAAGCAGCATAGTCGCTTCGGAGTACGCCTCCGTAGAGGATGGTTCCGAAGAATTGTAGTAGATCTCGACAAGCGGGGCTTTTTTTTCTGTCTCTTTGCCGGCGTCATATTCCGAGACGGCCTGCATGAAATTTTCCGGAAAAACAATATACAGGTCGGTCTTTTTTTCCCGGACTGATTTTTTGATCTCTTCCGGCGTCTTTCCAGACGGTTCTTCTATGGCAAAGCCCTGTTCCAGCATACCCGACAATTCTTGCGGCAAAGCTTCTACATAGCAGGAAGCTTTGTAATCTTCTTCCACGCTAAGCTGGTTTGACAGCGCATCCCCCATAAAATTGTATAAGAAATAGATCATGATGCCCGGCAGTAAGATTGTGCCAAAGACAATCTTTCTGTCGCCCAGGAAACGGAACATTTCTTTTTTGAATATTGTAAAAACAGTTCCTTTCACTCTGCTTCACCTCCTGCGTTTTGCTGATATAATTCAAAGAACCGGTCTTCTAACGACATGCCGGCGCAAATCTTGTCCAAGCTGTCGCAGACTGCCATTTTTCCATTGATGATAACGCCTGCTCTGTCGCATATTTTTTCGATCAGACTGAAAATATGCGTGGAAATAATGATCGTTTTTCCCTGTTTTTTTAAATCCAGCAAAAAATCTGTCACAACCTTTGCCGTAAGGACGTCTAATCCGTTTGTCGGCTCATCAAAGATGATCACGTTGGGAAGATGTACCATGGAGATGGCAAGGGATACCTTTTGTTTCATGCCGGTTGAGAGATTGGCAAGCTTTACATCCGCAAAGGCGTCGATTCCAAAGACGCCAAAGAGCATTTTCCGCCGCTCTTCCACCGCTTCTTCCGGCACATGATATAGCTCTGAAAAAAAATGAAACAGGTAATTCGGGGTAAAAAAATCTTCCAGTTTTAGCTCGCTGGTCAGAAACGCAATCTTTTCACGCACCTGCTCTGGTTCTGTCCGGATATTGCAACCGTCGATCACTGCATCTCCCTCGTCTGGCGAGATCAGCGTGGCAAGCATCCGCAGTGTTGTTGTCTTTCCGGCGCCGTTTGGCCCGAGCAGCCCGAAAATCTCTCCTTCGTAGACAGTAAAAGATAAGTTATGTACTGCTGTCTTTTTCTTCTCTTTTGTCTTTTCTAACTTTTGCTGTTTTGCAGAAAGGGAGAATGTCTTGGAAAGACCGTTTACTTTAATTAATTCATTCATTGGAACTCCTTTCAGGATATGGAATGTCAGGCGTTTGCGAAACGTTCCTTTCTCTGACCATTGTGCATCTTGCCAAGGTGCGGTACATTATTTTCAACCGTTTCGCAGTTACCTGTGTGGAATGTGTCGGCGTCCTTTCTCCTGTAGATTTCCGGCCGCCTGTACAAAAGAAAGGACGCCGATATCTTTTACCGATACCGGTATCCTTCTCATCGTGAATGCTATATTACCTTATTTTTTAAATAATGTCAAATTGCTTACTTAGGACGTGTAGCGGCGTGCGAAGGTAAAACGCAGGCGGCTCCTATTCCATAAAAAACAGTGTGGAATGTTCTTTTCTGCTAACAAGAAAAAAGGACTATCACATTATGCAATAGTCCTTTTTCTGGTCTGCTGTCCTGTTATCTTACAGGATTCAGTATAAAATTGAGTGTTAAGATCATGTGTAACAAATCCTGTTCATCAAAATCTGTATCTTTCATAAATTGCTGTGATCTCACTCATTTTTTAATGTCTTTTCTTTGAGATACGTTACCCGGAATCCATGCTTTTTCGCATATTTTTCCGCTGTGCTCCCCCTGTGGCAGCAGATGGTGAGCTGTCTGTTAGGGATCATTTTTTTAGAAGCGCTGTCATAAAGTTTTTGATCAAAGATGTCTGTTCCCTCCAGTTTTATATTGGGATTTTGAATTGTTATCTTTTTCAGGCTGCCGCACAATGTAAAACATCTGTCTCCAACTGTCTGGACAGATTCGGGCAAGGTGATCTTTTTGAGGTTTTCACACCAGTAAAAAGCAGACGACCCGATTTCTTCCAGCCCCTCCGGCAGCCTGATCTCTGGGAATGCCTCATTCATAAATGCGCCGTCCCCGATGCGCTTTAGCTTGCTTCCCGGTTCAAAAACTACTTTTTTTACCTGGCAGTGGAGAAAACTGGAGGCTCCAATCTCTGTAATGTTTTTAGTGATCGTAATATCTGTCAGTCCGGCGTACTGGCAGAATGTGCCGTTGATCACAGATGCCTCTCTTGGAAAACGGATCTCTTTGGTATAGATTTCCGTCAGACTGTCGCACTGAGACTGCATCAGTACGCCGGACTGCGTCATGATGAAAAAAGGTTCTCCATACAGAGCCCGGAACGTCTTTCCAGAAAGCGCAGATGCTGGGACTTCGCCCGCTTCTTTGTAAAGCGCCTGACGCTTTTTGGCGTCTTCTCCCAGTAAATACCAGTTGTCTTGTGTTGTACACGGCTTTGTCTGGATCCCTATTTCATTTAACCGCTGATAAACATAAGATTCCTTTTCACAGTAGACAACCAGATCTTCCGGACAGCCTTCAAAGGCATCTGCAGCGATGTATTTTACATAAGATAGTGCGCTTAGTTGCTCTGGAATGATCAGTGTCTTTAGGTTTTTACAGTCGGAAAAGGCCTTGCTCTTAATCTGGAATGGGGAAAAATTGGTATTATCGCCATCCTTTACTGCCGTATAGTCTAAAACCATCCGTGTAAAGAGATTCCCCCGTATGGTTCCGGTTATATTTCCGGCTTCGTCAATGACAACTGCCGGATAACCTTCTTTTTCTGTCACAGACCAGTCTGATTCCATTGAAACGTCTGCTGCTATATCAGATTCTGCCTTCTGTGCAGGCTCTGGAAATGTAACGAGAGCACAGAGGAGGATTCCAATCACTGTCATAACAGAAGTTCCAATCACAGCCGCCTTTTTCTGTGGAGCGGCCGCTTTTTTGGCAATGCGCTTTACTCTTTTTTCTACCGTATGTTTTTTCCCTGACATCTGCGTAGAAAGGCAGAGGGCAGTCTGGTTTTTCTTCTGTCCTTTTAATAGAGATAACAGGGTTTGTCCGTATTCCAGCGGACTGCTGCCGCCTAACACAGACAGCGCGCGTTCATCACAGGAAAGTTCTGCATCATTTTCTGCAAGCCGCAGCGCGATCCATACCAGAGGATGGTACCAGTATAATGCAAGACAGATATTTTTGATCACTGCCCAGAACATATCCCCCTGTTTCCAATGACATGTTTCATGGACGAGAATGTGGTAGAGCATTTTGGGGTTTGCCGTCACTTCAGGCGCAAGATAGATATGCCTTCCAAAGAGAAAGGGTGAAACGGTATTTTCCAACAGATAGACGCGCCCCGGTATCTGTTGATACGGAAGTTCTCCTTCGTATAAAATTCGTCTTTTCCTGACAAACCAGTAAAAACGGATATTGTATAACAGGATCAGAAAAAGTACCAAACAGACGCCCGTTATATAAATGAGGCGGATTAGCTGTCCTGGTTTGAGTGGCAAAACATCTTCCGTAGTTTTTGTATCAGTTGTCCTGCCGGATAGCAATGCGCTGCTGTCAGCTGGCTGATTGAAATTGCTTTCCTGTCCTTTTTGGAAAAAAGCAGGCTTATCTTCCTCCAAATTATTTCTCTGATCCTGACTGCCAGACAGGCCATTTCCGTTTTCGGTCTGGTTTTTCTTCGTTTGCCCTGCTGTTTTTTCGGCCTGTTTCGTCGCCTTATCTTCTATGTTTCCTGCGATCCGTTCCTGTGAAATCTCATAGAGATGCAGGATTGATATCCCGCTGGCCGGCATGGGAAGCCAGGCAGACAGCAGGCGTGCTGCGACAAAAATCCAAAGCGCGTACTGTAATCTGGCAGATATTTTTCCATCCGCCAGATATCGGAGGCAAAAAAACAGAATCAGCAGTGTGGTTGTTAAAATGATTGTCTCTGCCATAACGATCCTCCTTTTTTCTATTTCATTTTTTCCAGATACTACGTCTTTCTTTCCCTATTTGCTTTTTCATTTTTGGTATGTGCTTTTTGTTTCTTCTGTAGATTTTTCCGAAACAAGCTGTTTACCTTGCTCCAGTTGTTTCTTAAATATGGCATTTTTCTTCTGCAGATTTTTCTGAAACAAGCTGTTTACCCTGCTCCGGTTGTTTCTTAAATATGCATTTTTCTTCTGCAGATTTTTCTGAAACAAGCTGTTTACCCTGCTCCGGTTGTTTCTTAAATATGACGCTTTTTTCTTTTGTAGATTTTTCCTGTTTGGGATTTTTAGGGGGTTTTTCCGGCATGTTCCAGGATTTCTTTTAGCTCCTCTAATTCCTCTTCGGAAAAACTTTGCTGTTCTACCATCGTATGTAACATGAGCCCTAATTTTCCATGGTATACTTTCTTTAAAAATTCTTCTGTTTCCATGCGTTCCGCTTCCGCTTCGGGAAGAATGGGATAAAACTGCTTTGTCCTGCCTTCCACCTGATACCGCACAGCTTTTTTCTCTTCCATCCGTTTCAGGTAAGAGATCACGGTATGTTTTGTCCACCCGGTCTCTGCGGCTAAAGTCTTTGTAAGCTGTGTGATCGTCTGTGGAGCGTTTTCCCACAGAAGCTGCATTAGTTTCCATTCTCCATCTGATAATCGCATATCTCCTTCTCCTCGTTCTGTTACTGATTGGCTGTTGCGGTAAAAAAGGGCAAAACCAGTGTTTTTCTCTTGCGCCCAACTACGTTTCAAAGCGATCCTATAGGAAGGCTTGCAATTTCCGATTCCATAAAAGGTTGACAATTGTTTACCTTATACAAAGAGTATATCAAACAGGTAAACAACTGTCAACCTTTGCTAAAAAATTTTCCAAACGCCATCCTCTATCCTGGGGAAACGTATTATGGGCGGCTGTTTTTCATTCCCATCCGGCGTTGCCGTTATCCGCCCGCTGTGCACATTATCTGTATCCTGCTGTGCCGTTTTACAATCTCACTCCGTTTCGGCGCTGCCTGTTAAGTTATCCGCCCACTGTGCACATTATCTATATCCTGCTGTGCCGTTTTACAATCTCACTCCGTTTCGGCGCTGCCTGTAAGTTATCCGCCCACTGTGCGCGTTGTCTGTATCCTACTGTGCCGTTTTAGAATCCTGCTCCGTCTCGCCTGTGGGGCTTTTCGTCTGAACCTTTTTGGACTCTAAATCATATACTGCATAGAGAATCTGTCCGCCTCCAGATTCATATTGAAAGAATACTTTATTGTCTTTCACAGCCTGGATACTGATAATTTTCTGGTCATTATAGCGATAGGATGCGTCGCTGTCATCGCTTTTTTCCCAGCTTTCCGACGCCGCTTCCTGCTGGAGGTAATCGGACAGTCCGTCTTCTATTTTCCATCCCGATAGATCATCTGGAGTATCGGCACGAATCAATATAGTTTCTGTATGGCTGACGTTTACAGCGTCTCCTTTCATTGGACCGGATTCTGCCTGTTCCTCTCCCTTCCATGATATCTCTGCTGAGAGATAAAAATGTTTTCCAGCGGCATAAAAGCCGGTGAGATCGCCGGAACAGTTTTTGATTCCTTTTCCTGGCAGGGACAGCGACTGGACATATTCCTGAAAAGAGGGATTGTCCACGACAGGGATAGAAGCTATTTTGTCCTGCTCTCTGTCATACGTAAGAATGCGATATTCTATCATCTGCGATGCCTCTTTTTCATAATGATATCTCAACTCGATAAAATAAAGTCTTCCCTCGCAGATTGCAGCGGAACGTTCCTCAATGTCTACATCCTCCTCTCTGTCCTCTGCATAGACTTCCGTTGCCTTTTGTGTTTCTATGGAAACACGATATATTACTGTTTTTTCTGGCATTTCATATACAACAAAAAAGCAGCGGTCCACAACGGCCGGCAGAAAGGATTCCAGATTGCTTATTGGCAGAATTTGAAGTTCCTCTGCCGTTGACTCGACATTTTCGGGTATGCCAGATAGCTTGCGGTCTTCCTTCGTTTTAAGATCATAGTAATGGATCAGGGAATTTCCTTCTCCATCCTGATCGACATAAAAAATATATGAATCTGTCAGGATAAAGTCAAGGAAACAATTCGAAGAAAACAGCTTTTCTTTTTTTTCCTTTTGGATAACGACGTCCTCTTTTTGATATACAACAGGAGCGCGGAATGTTGTCTCAGAACTTTCTTCGTCATATTCGGCATAATAAAACCAGTCGTTGGTAAGCCAAAACGCCTCATGATCGTCCTCGGAAAATGGAAGAATTTTTCTGCCGCTTCCATCCAGATTTTCCTGTATCCAATTTCCTTCCTCTGTATCCAGATCATCAATCCGCACAGTATCATTTGCCAGAGGTTCTGTTTTTATGGAATCTTCTCCATTCATAAAAACAGAAGATTCCGTAGCAGTGGCTGCCGGAGAAGCAGATATGTCTTCCGGCGGTTCCGGTCGGGCGGCCTGTTTACCACAGCCACAGAGGGGAAGGAGCAAAAGGACCGATAAAAGCAGTGTAGTAGTTTTATGAAAAATGTTCGCTGTCCGGATATTTTTCTTGCAATTTGATAAATAATTCTGTTTCATTTTTTCTTCCTCTTTTCTTTTGGGTTTGTCGTTATTTATGGCGGATGTCATAACAGCGGATCATGGCGTTCTGCTTTTCTTTTTTGCTTTCCCATTATCAAGACGGATAGCTGTTTCGGGTGATACCGCATTTCTCTTTCCTTTTTTTGATTTTGCCTCTGCCAATATCATATAGCATGGAACGATAGAGCTTTTGTTTCTGCCGGGAAGTCGGGATCATCTCAAAAAAGATTTTTCCGTTCCGGATATTGGTAATGAAAAAGGATTCTGTACAGTAATATTTTCCTGTGCCGCCATTCTTTCCTTTCGGACGCCATGCGTGGGAGGAAAGATATCTGCAAAACGCTTTTTCTTCCCGCCAGGTATCCAGATTTGAAAAATCAGCGGAAAGAAGGACGTTCCGGTCGTATTTTCGCCTGACCTGTTTTTCCCCCACCGTGCTGGATTTGACGGCTTCTTTTTGATTCCATTCCAGCAGCGTCATGATATAGAGCCTGTTTTGATAAGCATACAAATAACAGATATCGCTTTTTTGTTCTCCGGCGCCGCCCCAGAGTTTCTTTTTACTTAGCAGCTGTTTTAAAGTATTTTTGCTTAATACACAATCCGTTTGTTCCCTCTCTCTATCATAGCGGATTATTTTTTCTCCATCCGGCGCAAAATAAAGCGAGTCCCCATATGCCGCCATGCAGCTATTAGGAAGGTAATAGGAATCGTTTCCTTTTTTTTCGCCTGTCTCTCCCTGATAGATAACCGTTCTTTCCATCGTATCAAGAGAAACGCGATATACGCCTTGGTCTGTGTTTGTCCCTGTCATAAAAAAAGAACGATCCTGTATCAGGGGAAGGTCGGTATCCAGATCGGTTATGATCTGTGCTTCGGACGGCATATCAAACAGCCGGCTGGTTTTTCCTGTCTTTAGATTATATCGGAAAAAGTAATCTTTCTCATGAATATAATCACTGTACAGGATAAAATCTGCCGTGACGAGAAACTGGATATCAGAAAAATCCTTTCCTGAAAACAGCTTTTCTTTTTTCTTGTTTTTTAGTACAGCTTTGTGATGACGATAGCTGACTGGAATGCGGTAAACGGCGTTATATGTATGATAATAAAACCAGTCGCTGGTAAGCCACAGCTCATAGCCGGAAAAATCTTCTTCTATCTCCCGTTGTCCTGTTCCGTCCAGATTTTCAAATACTGTTGCAAAGGCGCCGCGGGCAAGGGGTTTGCACCAAATCCGGCAAAAATCATTTTCCAAACGCATTTTCTTGGGGCTGTCCTCACTGTTAAAAAAGAAAGCCGTCTCCTCAGCAGTCGGTGTAGGCGAAGCGGCTTGCCGCAATGTATCCTCTTTGGCCGGTGTAGGCGAAGCGGTTTGCCGCAATGTATCCTTTTCGGCCGGTGTAGGCGCAGAGGCTTGCTGCAATGTATCCTCTTTGGCCGGTGCAGGCGAAGAGGCTTGCCGCAATGTATCCTCTTCGGCCGGTGTAGGCGCAGAGGCTTGCTGTGATATATCCTCTGCGGCATTGCAGCTGCTAAGCAAAATCAGCGAGAGAAAAAGCAGTGAAATAAGGGTGTTTCTTTTCATGTGTCTCCTCCAATCATTTGTGGTATGGCTCGCCGTGCATAATGCGGAAGCCGCGGTAGATCTGTTCTAATAAGATCACGCGCATAAGCTGGTGAGGAAATGTCATTTCAGAAAAGCTGATCTGTTCTTTGGCGCATTGCAGGATTTCTGCAGATAACCCAATCGATCCGCCTATGATAAAAATAATGTGGCTCTCGCCTTTTAGTCCAAGCTGATGGATTTTTTCTGAAAAATTTTCTGATGTATATTGTGTTCCATTGATTGCCAGTGCGATCACATAAGCGCCCTCCCTGATCTGTTTTTTTAAGCGCTCTCCTTCTCTGTCCCGGATACGGTCTTGTTCCGAGGGGGTTGCATGATCGGGCGTCTTTTCGTCCGGCACTTCGATGATCTCTAATTTGCAGTAGCGTCCGAGGCGCTTGCTGTATTCCTTGACAGCGTCGGTAAAATAGCGTTCTTTGATTTTCCCGACAGCTAACACAGTAATTTTCATTTGTATTCTTCCTCTCCTGTTTTTGCCCGTCTCTCAAAGCCAGGCCGCTGTTTTCGGTTTCAGCAGCGTCTCATAAAGCCAGGCCGCTGTTTTCGGTTTCAGCAGCGTCTC
>CANQCD010000065.1 GCA_947589455.1 uncultured Lachnospiraceae bacterium
CCCCTGTCTCCGGCTCTGCCTGCATTTCCCGCCGGTTTCTCCGGCCGCAGTATGCCCCTGTCTCCGGCTCTGTCTGTATTTCCCGCCGGTTTCTCCGGCTGCGGTACTCCTCTGCTGCAGGCTCTGCCCTGATTTTCCACAGGCTTCCCCTGCTCTGTCCCGGCAGGCTGCTGCGCCGGATTCCCGCCATCCGTTTCGGGCAGCCATTCAAATTGTATTTCCTCACTGCCGTGCTTGACTTCAGCGCCCGGCGCCGGCATCACCGCTCCGGCTGGCTGCAGCTTCTCTGCATTTTGTGCCCCGGAAGCGCCATATATGCTTTCTTCGCTCTCGGAAGCCGCTTCTAACCGCTCTTGCCCCCGGCTTTTCCTGTCAGCCTCCCACGCCCCGATAAAAAAGCTGTCGCGCTTCCATGAAGTCACAAAATAAAGTCCCTGCGCCACATAGATAAACAGTCCGTCCATGTCGTCTACAGAATAGCCGGAATAAAATAAACGCTCCGCCTCGCTGTCCGCCTTGCAGATAAAATTATTCCCGCGCACTGCCATCTTTCCGATCTCAACTGTTTCAATCCCTGTCGCCTGCTGTCTGTAAAAATAAATCCTCGGCAGATTTTCTGTCGGAAAACTCCGTATCTGGGCAAAAATCCGGCAGCGGTTCCCTCGCTGCTCCACTCGGGCAAATCCCGTATTTGTTCCCTTCACATCATGGTCATATTGGTATATGTAAGATACAATCCTCTCATACTGGCTCATTTTTTGTCCTCCTCTGCTTTGTCCTTACTCCCTATTTCCCATCTATATTCCAAAGACTATGCCAGTTAGAACCTGTTTTCTTTATTTTAGAGAGAATCTTTCTTTCCGCTTGCCTTCCCCACATACCATTTTTCTGATTTCTTTGAACAGACCCAGATACTAATGGTACAATTCCCCATTTCGCTCGGCTTCGGCAGTTCCCTGCGTCAGATTGATATCCATCAGGGCGTATAGGTCGTTGTACCGCACGCCCAGATCCAGAATCTGCGATTCCTCCACACCAGATATTTTATAATCAAACGCCTTACCGTTTTCTTCCTGGAGCATAATATAAATCGTCTGGCCTGGTTTTAACACGATCTCCTGTTTTTTCAATTCCTGCCATGTCTGATTGTCAAAACTGTACTTGATCGGTTCCAGATAAATAAAATCATCACTGTCTGTATCAGTATACATTGTCTGCGTCCCGCCAAGCTCACCAGAAAATATCGTATCGGCATTATCGCTGTCGCTTGTGACAGCCAGGGAGATATTCGACACATTCTGGTTTGTCTGGAGCAGAGAGCTTACCTTGTATTTTCCAATCTGATTGACAGCTGCCAGACGGATGGGCACAGAATATTTCCCATAAATTGTTTTCTTGCCGATATTTTTATAGGCTCTGGCGCGATACGAATACGACGTGCCTGCCGCGACGTCCTCATCGGTGTATACTGCATAGGCGGCGTTTGTTTTCATCTTAGCTATCTTCTGATAGGAAAGATCGCCCTCGCTGCGGTATATCTCAAACCCTGTCGGCTTCATCCCCTCCGGCACGTTCATCTCAAGCTGAATGAAGTCTGGGCTTACTGTGGCGTCAGAATACAGATTCTCCTGCCAGTCTGCTTTTCCCACGCCGGCATATGCCATATTGACGCCTTCGTGCGTATAGATTTTTTTGCCCGCTTTTTTCTTAAATGCTTTTATTTTGTACGTATAATATTTTTTATACGCTACGTTATCTTGATAAGACGTTTTCTTGCCGGACACAGAAGCAACCTTCTGATATTTTCCTGGCGATCCGTCCGCTTTGCAGGGCGCCCGGTAAATATCATATCCAGCCGCCGTTTTTTTCTTCCAGTTTAATTTTACGCTCGTTTTGCCTGTTACAGTCGCTTTCAGATTCATGTTTTTCGTATCCGCCTGCACTGGGACAGGAAAAGCAACCGCACAAAACAATACAAAAATCACGAAAATCCCTTTCCATTTTTTCATACCCGCACACATACTAAATCCTCCTTATCATCGGCCATTCCCGACTTTATGTTACCATGTCAGCAGAAAATCAAGCGCGAACGCAGTGAGCATTTGATTTTACCTGACATGGTAGTGACAGATTCTACCACACACAACGAATCTTTTCTACTAGAACATCGACGTAACCTTTCCCGTATTTTTATTTACATAATACCATCCGATTGTCGCCGTATGCGTCTCCATATCCTCAAATACATGGAACAGATACCTTTTCCCCTCTATGCCCGCATAGGTCCAGCAAAATTTTTTGCAACGTATTTTCTTTTTCTTTAAATATTTTAATACCTTCTTAAACGCCTGTTTCTTAGTTAATTTTGCCTTTGTCTTTGCCTCCGACACGCACGCTGTCCCCGGCGCCGTCTGATAAGCCGCCGTGGGAGCTGCCAGCGCAAAGATCACAGCCGCCGGCAAGATCTTTTTTAAAACCCTGTATTTCATATGAGTCCTCCAATCTTAAAGCCAGATCATTCTGGCGTCCCATTGTTGTTTTATTATAACACACAGAAAGCGAAAAGGGGGTTTTAAAATAAAATTAGATATGGTAGACTATACAAGTTGCCGCATGTTTTTTATACAGCAACAGAGATAACATGGCAGCCGAAAACGACCAGCAGGAAATCGTGAAACGATTCAAAATAAGAAACTTCAAAATAGGAAACGTTTCGCAAACGCCTGGAAATGACCAGAGGGGAAAGGAGACCGTACAAAATGAAACGGATCATTGCGGTGCTGCTTAGCATCGTTCTGAGCATATCTTTGACGGGATGTTCAGAAACAAAAGAGCAGGAGCAAAGCTTCAGACCTTCACCTGATTTTAAACCACTGAATAAAACGGTGGACGGACGGAAAAATATATATCTCATTGTAAAGAATCTTGAGAGCAGTTACTGGAAGGTAATGATCGAGGGGGCGAAAGCGGGCGGAGACGACTTTCAATGTAATATTTATTACAGCGGGACTTATGTCGAGACTGATTGGAAAGAGCATGAGAGGCTGTTAGACGCCGCTGAGGATGCCGGAGCGGACGCTATATTGCTCGCCCCGGATGATTCTGTTAAATTATCAGGAAAAATTGATGAGATCTATAAAAGAGGAACTCCCATCATATTCTTAGACACCATAGCCAATACCGACAGCTACAACGTATGCTATATGACAGATAACCTTATGGTGGGACAACAGGCGGCAGAGGAGATGATGTCTCAGCTAAAGAAAAGCGGGGTATCTGAAAAAGAAAAGATACAGATTGGTCTGCAGCTGGGAGCGGCGTCTTCCCAGACGATCAGCGAGAGACTGGCAGGATTTTTCAAATACTGGAGTAAAAACGCCCCGAAGTCATGGGAAGTGATCCAGGATATCGAATGCAACGACGGCTATCTGGACAAAGCGGAGGAATGCGCCGAGAAGATGTTAAAATATCCGAAACTCCGAGGAGTGTTCGACACCAACAACAGCTCGACCCGAGGCTTTGCAAAAGTTGTCCGGGATCATAAGCGCAAAAAGCTGCCGGAAATCGGCTACTGCATGGCGAAGTTTAGCCGGTATCAGGCAAAATAATAAAGAAATTGGAGGTAATTATGAGCACAAATTGTAACCACGACTGCTCTGGCTGTACAGAAAATTGCAATTCCCGCACACCGGAAAGCTTTTTAGAACAGCCCCATGCCAAGAGCAGCATCAAAAAAATAATCGGCGTTGTCAGCGGGAAGGGCGGTGTTGGAAAATCAATGATTTCCTCCCTGCTGGCTGTAAATTTTCAAAAAAGAGGAAAACACACTGCCATCCTGGATGCAGATATCACCGGACCTTCCATTCCGAAGGCATTCGGTATTACAGAACGCGCAATGGGAGATGAAGAAGGCATTTACCCGGTTGTCACAAAATCCGGCATCCAGATCATGTCTGTAAACCTGTTATTAGAAAACACAACCGATCCCGTCGTCTGGCGCGGACCTGTCATTGCAGGCACAGTCAAGCAATTCTGGCAGGATGTGATCTGGACAGATGTGGATTATATGTTTGTCGATATGCCGCCTGGAACCGGCGATGTTCCTTTGACCGTATTCCAGTCTATTCCGATAGACGGCATTGTCATTGTCTCATCTCCGCAGGAATTGGTTGCCATGATCGTTGCAAAAGCGGTAAAAATGGCGCAGATGATGAATATTCCCATTCTTGGCATTATTGAAAATATGAGTTATATAGAATGCCCGGACTGCGGACGCCATATCGAAGTTTTTGGAAAAAGCCATGTCGAGGATGCCGCAATGGAATACCATCTTCCGGTTCTCGGTAAAATCCCGATCGATCCAGCCATTGCCGCCGCCAGCGATGCGGGCGATATAGAAAATCTTTCTTCGGAGTGGCTTGCCGATGCCGTCACTGTGATTGAGAACGCCGTTTCACAAAAAGCTTAAAATCTCCCCAAATCCTGCCCTAAGGCCGGGATTTGGGGAGATTTAGATTTGCCGCGGGTACAAAAAATCCAAAGCCGGATTTGGCAAACTTGGATTTGCCGCGGGTACAAAAAATCCAAAGCCGGATTTGGTAAACTTGGATTTGCCGCGGGTACAAAAAATCCAAAGCCGGATTTGGTAAACTTGGATTTGGCAAACTGTGGCAAACTGTAATATATCCGGCAATCAGTACAATAGCCATGACCAGGCGCAGCAAACCGCGCGCCAACTACTCCTGCAGGGTATTGATGATTGCCGGAACTACCTGTTTTTTTCTGGAAACTGTCTTCCTCAGTATAATTTTCTCCGCATCTTTCGGTATCGAAAACGCATTGATCAGAAGTTCTTTTGCGCCTTCTCCCTCCCAGAGCATCTGCGTACTCTCATCCCTGATATTGGTCAGCATAAAGAAGATCATTTCAATCCCATGGTCTGCCAGAGCTTTCTGCAGATATGGCGTCATTTTCTCCTGAATCGCCTTTAACTCTTCCGCAGACATGGAATTAATCTGTCCTACGCCAAATGTAATATCACCTACAACAAATTTCTTGAAATCCTGATAAAAGATTTCTTCTTCTGATTTTGCAGAAAGGTCGCTCCCCACTTCAAACATTTTCTCCGCATATTCCTCTGGATGGATCCCTGCGATCTGCGCCAGCTTTTCCGCCGCTTTTTTATCGTCCTCTGTACATGTCGGCGACCGGAAGATCAATGTATCCGATAAAATCGCAGAACATAAAAGCCCTGCAATCTTTTTAGGGATTTCTATTCCCACCTCCTCATACATCTGACAGATAATCGTCGCCGTGCATCCAAGCGGCTGATTCCTGAAATACACCGGCTGCATTGTCTCAATGCTCCCAATCCGATGGTGGTCGATGATCTCTAATATCTGCGCTTCCTCGATACCGTCAACAGACTGGCTTGGCTCATTGTGGTCTACTAAGATCACCTGTTTTTTTCTGGCTCCGAGAAGGCTTCGCCTGGAAATCATCCCAAAATAATTTCCATTCCAATCCAAAATCGGAAAATCCCGGTATCTCTTTTTTGTCATAGTCTCCCGGATATCATCCAGAAATTCTCCCAGTCCAAATGTCACCAGGCTCTTCTGCTTCATAAAAAATCCAATCGGAATACTCTGGTTGATCAGGCGGGAAGCCGTGAATGTGTCATACGGCGTTTTAATAATAAAGCATCCGTGACTTTCCGCCAGACGGCTGATCGTGTAGGATACCAGCGCCCCGTCGCATACGACAATACACTTTGCGCCCATTTCAATGGCACAGAGCTGCGACTCATAGCGGTTCCCCAAAATCACAATATCGTCTTTTTCAATATAGCTCTCCATTAAATCCGGGTTTGCCGCTGCGATCAGACATTTTCCGGACTTTACTTTTTCCTTTTTGTCACCATGCAGCAATTCTCCGTCCAGCGTCTCAATAATATTTTCAAAAGGAGTATGTGAAGTGGCGATAACTCGGCTATCATACACATCCATATAGGATTTTGCAATATCTTCAATCGTTATCAGTCCCTGCAGCTTCCCTTCCTTGTCAATGATCGGAAGCGTCTGCAGCATCCCCTCTTTCATGATAGCCCATGCTTTTTTCAGGGAAATTTCCGCATCCACACCAATCACTCTGTTTACATCAATATCCATAACCTGCATCCGCACGTCGCTGATATAATCCGGCACATCGACCTGAAAATAATCTAATACAAATTTGCTCTCTGCGTTAATCTGTCCGGCGCGTCTTGCCACGTATTCGCCGCCTGTGATTTCCCTTTTTAAATGGGCGTATGCAATAGCAGAACACAGGGAATCTGTATCTGGATTAATATGTCCAATTACATTGACCACGGCATTTGAATGATTTTTCATAATTATTTCATCCTTCCTGAATGATGTTTCAGTTCTCATAATCATCACTTGTATATTGTGATATGTCAATAATATACTTAAATTTCTTGCCCAGCGCCGGTACAAATCGGAACAACTGATCCAGCGTCGTCCCCTCATCCGCCAATATCACAACAAAATCCCCATAATATTCTTCCATGATGGAGAATATTTTTGTGATAGTCGGGAAAAGCAAATCTGCCGCCTCTGTAACCAACAGACAGTTTCCCTTTAACTGCTCGCGGAACCCAATTAAATCCATTTGATTTAATTGGGATGCATTGATTTTCGCAATCCGGCCGCGAGAAACATACCCTGAATTTTTCATCACCCGAATAATCCGTTTCGCCACACCAATGATCCGCTCTGTCCCATCGCCCATCAAAACAAAATGCGACGGGTCTAATTCGCCGGCAATCAGACGCAAAACATTGTCAAAAGATTGCTGTAAGGCACGTGTTGTCGGCAAATCTTCAAATGCAATCTCCGGCATTTCCATATATTCCGTCTCTACAACCGGAATATCCGGCGCCTGATATCCCTCAAACTCGGATGAATACGGCGTTTCCTCCGGTTCCTGCTCTTCCTCGTCTTCTAATTCTGCCGGATCATGGACATCTCCATCGAGCAGCTGCTTTAACAACGCCGTCTCGTCTACTTTCGGATCGACTGTAGAAAACTCCATCTGTCCGATTTCCTGCATGATATCTTTCTGTTCTGATGCAGAGGCAATCTCCTCCCCATCTTCTTCGTCATATTCTACATCAGAGGTCGCTTCTTCGCCAGTTTCTTCATATTCTTCTTCATATTCTGCATAGAAGGGTTCTTCTTCATCAGTTTCTTCATATTCTTCCTCATACTCTGCATCAGACGATACTTCTTCGTCAACCTCTTCATATTCCTCCTCATACTCGGTATCAACGGCTTCTTCTTCGCCAGTCTCCTCGTATTCTTCTTCATACTCTTCCCCATATTCGGCATCAGCGGCTTCCTCGTCAGTCTCTTCGTATTCCTCTTCATACTCTTCCCCATATTCGGTATCAGCGGCTTCTTCCTCGTCAATCTCTTCATACTCTTCCCCATATTCGGCATCAACGGCTTCTTCCTCGTCAGCCTCTTCATATTCTTCTTCATACTCTTCCCCATACTCCGTATCAGCGGCTTCTTCCTCGTCAGTCTCTTCATATTCCTCTTCATACTCTTCCTCATACTCGGTATCAGCGGCTTCTTCCTCGTCAGTCTCTTCATACTCTTCCCCATACTCGCTATCAGCGGCTTCTTCCTCGTCAATCTCTTCATATTCTTCTTCATACTCTTCCCCATACTCGGTATCAGCGGCTTCTTCCTCGTCAGCCTCTTCATATTCTTCATACTCCTCCTCATACTCGGTATCAGCGGCTTCTTCCTCGTCAGTCTCTTCATACTCTTCCTCATACTCGGTATCAGCAGCTTCTTCCTCGTCATACGATGGCGCTTCCCCATCCATTTCTTCCTCCTCTTCTACATATTTCTCATCAGGCGATCCAGTTTCTCCGTATAATGATTCTTCCCGGTATTCCGAACCCTCTTCCTCCTGATACAAATCTTCTTCTGGTTCAGCCATGGCCTCCTCTGCAAAGAGCTGCATATCGTCGGCGTCTCCCTCTTCCTTTTCCATCTCTTCGCGGATTGCCTCTGCCTCTTCCGACACATCCTTGGTATCCGCCTCTTCCCCTACAGCGCGGAATCCTCTTTCCTCTTCCTTTTCCTGCGCAATCTCTTCTCCCACATCTTTTGTATCCTCTTTGCCCTGGATTTCTACTGTATCCGTCGGAATAAACCCTGCTTTCGCAGAATTTTTCAACGCATTTGCCATACGGTCTACCACGTCGGAAGCAAGATTATCCTCATGTGCAATTACTTCAACTGATTTTTCTCTCAGCTGTTCCCGGTGTTCCATCTCATAGATAGCAGAAATCTCCCGCGCAAGATCCTGGGTAATGCCAGTGCCGGATTGTGAATGTGGCACATACATCGGCTGCGGCGGGGTCTGTACTGTTTTTGGTACAGGAGAATGTTGCGGCGTCCGTGCCGCTTTTTTTGCAGACGACTGCGCCCGGCCTGGTATCTTTCTTCCTGCTTCTGGTTGTTTTTTGGCAGGCGGCTTTGATGTCTTTTTCTGTGCTGATGGCTGTTTTGCCGGCTCTCGCTCCGGTTTGGAAGACAATTTTTGCGCGCTGTTTTTCTTTGCTTTCTGTGCGTCATTTTCCGGTCTTCCTGTCCGCGCTGCTGTGCTTTGTCCCGACGCCGCCCCATGTTTGGCGACTTTTTTATTCTCTTTTACAGGACGCTTTTCTGCGCTGCTTTTCTCGCTCCCCGGCCGTTTTTCTCCCTGTGCCCCAGACTGCCCTTGTCCGTTCTTTTTCTTCACATCAGCGGCAGGTGCGTTCTCCCCGGTCGGCTGGCTTTCTGCCTTCCATTCCTGCATTGCGGGCTGTTGGTCTTTTTCCTTTTTCTCTAATGCCTGAATAATCCTTTGTTCTACCGATTCAAGCTGTTCTTTTTCCAGCTTTTCCTCTTCCCTCTTTCCCCGCCCTAAAAAACCGGACAGTTTTTGGATGCCATCTTTTGCTTTTTTGGGCAGATCGATCCCTTCCGCGCCGAAATCCGACTCTTCATAATCATCAATAAACTCTTCCTCTTCCGAGCCGGCTGCCTCTGTCTTTTTTTCAGCTCCTCTGTCCTTTTTCCTGCCTGCCTTTTCAGCCTCCCCTTCATTCCTGCCGGAACGTTCCTGGCGGCGTTCCTCTCTCCGCAGCGCCCTGCGCTCTTTGATATATTCATTCAAATCCGGCAGGCTGCCCGTATCATCCGGATTCGGTTCCTCTTTTTTGGGTACGGTAAAGTCCTTATCGTCATAATACGGAATCGGGTCTTTCTCCTCTAAATGGTCAATCAATATCTTGGCTCTCTCAACAATCTCACCGGTGCCAAACCATAAAAGAATGTCCTCACATTCCGCCAGGCATTCCTCTCTTCTCCCTGCACGGTGTAACAGTTTTGCCAGCTCATATGCCCATTCTTCTATGTATTCTTCCTGTTTTAATTCCTGCAGGATTTCTATCAACCGGCCAATCGGCACGCCCTTTGCCTTATCAATGCGATACCTCAGGATCAGCGCATCCCGCTGATTTGGGTTTGTGCGGACAAATTCCTGATAATAAGACTCCGCATCATCCAGCGCATTTGTCCTGATAGACAAATAAATCAGCCGGTTTAACACCCGCCTCGTCTGCGAACGGCGGTAAATGCGCAAATATGTCGCTTTTGCCGCGTCAAACTGTTCTGTTCTTGTATATACCTCCGCAAAAACCCGCAGATCGCTCAGCGAGCGAACCTGCCGCATATCTAATGTCTGAATGACTGCAAGTGCTTTTTTATATTTTCTCTCATCTACCAGGTGATGTACCTGCGCGATGCGGATTGCCAATTCATATTGTCTCATGAGTTCCTCCCTCTCTTCTGCTTTTGCGGCTTCCGGCAAAAGTCCTCTTCTAAATAAATTGCGAACTACTATCCATTATGCAAAAAATTTCTTATAAAAATCTTCTCTCCTGTCTGCTGCCGTGGCAAATTTTTGCCGCAGATTCCATGCCCTGTCATCCAGGTCGCAAATCAAAACATCTTCTTTTCCTGTTATCTGTCCTAAAATATTCCCAATAGAATCTACCGCCATACTGCCTCCGCAGTATTCTTCCCCATCTCTGCTCCCCACACAATTCACTCCCACAACATACGACTGCGTCTCTATCGCACGCGCCCGCAGCAAAGTCTCCCAATGGGCGCTGCGCACTGCAGGCCAGTTTGCGATCACAAAAAAGATATCCGCCTCTCTTGCCGCTATCTGAAAAATTTCTGGAAAACGCAGATCATAGCAGATAAACAAAGCAGCCGTCCTTCCCAAAAATGGAAACGTCACGATTCTCTCTCCCTTTTGATAGCGTTTTGTTTCCCCGCCATACGTAAACGGATGAAGCTTTTCATATTCTGCCAGCTTTTCCCCTGACGATCCAACCACAGTAAACCGGTTGAAACCTTTTTTATCCTCTGTCTCACAGATCGCCGCCCATCCAAAACCAATCGCGATCTGATATTTTATCGCAAGTTCCTTCATGCGCGCTACAGTCGGGGAATCTGATTCTTTTTCCGCAATTTTATCTATGTTCATTGAAAATCCGGTAAAAGACATTTCCGGGAATATAATAATATCACAGCCGCCGCTGGCTGCCTTGGCTGTCATTTTTTCTGCACGCCGCATGGATTGTTCTTTGTCCTCCCAAACCATGTCCAACTGTCCAAGCGCTACCCGCATCACAACGCCTCCTCGCCGATTTTGTCTTATTGTAACACAACTTTGCGGCATTTATCAAGGCAATGAACGCCTTTCGATAATGTTTTCATCCAACTTAGAATCAACGTTTTGGCAAATCTCTCTCTTCTGGAAAAAACGGATGGGACAAGATAGAAACCATTCAAAATTTTTCACAAAAAGGCAAAGCCAGCGTCACGAAGTGACATTTTCCTTTGCTGGTTGTGCGCATAAATATTTTTACTTTATAGGAAACGGGAAGTTTCCTATAAAGTAAAAAAGGACACCGCCTGCGCTGGTGCACTTGCGTCCCACTACATTTCAAAGCCCTTCTTTAGAAGGGCTTGCAATTTCCTATCCCATAAAAAAAGCCTTTAACATCTCCTGATAGAGTATATTAAAGGCTTTTTAACCAATTCTTTTGACGCTATCCGATCAGATAGATATCTTTTATCAGAATAAAAGCATCTTTCACGATCCAGTTTATCAATATGATACCAATCATGATATAAAAATAAACCGGTCTGAACAACATGGCTCCAACCCTGCCCTTCGAAAGAATGTGAAGTGTGTGGGACAGCGTATAACATGCCACAAGAACCGCCGTATACGGCACCAGCGGATGATACAAAAAACTGTGTATCCAATCTCCCTGCAGAAGATAGCCGACCGCCCTCGTTCCGCCGCAGCCAGGACAATAAAGTCCCACCGCACTGTACAGAGTACAGCGCCACGGATGAATCTCTGTCAGGGAAATATGAAATACGGACAGCAACAGCCATCCGACAGCGCAAATAGCACAAAGTCCCAGACAAACGTAATAGCAGTTCCTTGACAGCCGAAGCCAATACGGATCTGTCATCAAAGTGCAGTACCCAGCGCACTGTATATTGCTGCGCCGGATATAATAACAATAACAGACGGAACCAGACCAATGATACCACATACTAACCCTGCAATAGCCATACCCTTGCCGCCCTGTTTCTTGGACAGGGAAACGCCGCCCAGTACAACAGCAAGCAATGCCAGCACAACTGGAACATACGGAACACAGCATGACAATACCAGGGATACAATTCCCAGCACCATGGATGCGATCGCAAGACCTGAGGATTTTTCAGGTCCCTGCGGCATTCCCATCTGCTGCTGATATACCGGCTGCTGATTAAAATTATTAGAATCCATTTTTTTCCTCCATTTCTTCATATTTTTGCATAAACTTTCCATAAACTGATGGCCATGAAAGGCACAAGACCGTTCCTGTCCGCTTATGGAATAGCAAACTCCTGACACGGCATAATATGTTCTCCCGTCGAAAAATCCGCTCACGACATAATATGTTCTCCCGCCGAAAATCCGTTCACGGCACCATTCCTCCACTGAAAGATCCGTTCACAGCATCCTATGCTCTCCCGCCGAAAAAAATACTACAAAACATTCGATTTTACGACAAAATTCGTCATATACTGCCTTTTATAATTCTACAGAAAAAATGCAAATTGTCAATAGTATAAATGAAAATCCGCAGAGTTTCCTATTCCTGAAAAATATGGTATACTCTGAACAGAAACTAATTTTTTCGCCGTGAGGCAGAATGGAGGCAATCTATGAAAATTCAGTCTGTTTTTGACAAATCCTTTGCAGCCTATGGAAAAGTTGTGGAGGGCTATGATTTTACTGCGTTACTTGACGCCCTGGAGGCAAATTCCGACAAACCGGAAGACGCCGTTATCTACGTTCCTTCCGTACCAGTCCTTGAAAAAAGCAGCGTGTATTCAGAGCTGCGAGATAACTGCTATGGCGGGATGCCGATCCAGATTGGCTATTGCAATGGGACGAATACCAAATTAAATTGCTACGAATACCACAGGGACAGCGAGATTGACATTGCCGCCGATGATGTTATCCTTCTGGTTGCGCGCCAGCAGGACATCATTGATGGGAGCATTGACTCTTCCAGGACAGAAGCATTCCTCTGTCCAAAGGGAACCGCCGTTGAACTTTATGCAACCACCCTGCACTATGCGCCGTGCAGCGCAAAAAAAGGACAGGGGTTCCGCGTTGTCATCGTCCTCCCGAAGGGTACCAACGAAGAGAAACCGTCTATCACTCCGAAAAATACGGAAGACAAAATGCTGTTTGCCGCAAACAAATGGCTGGTAGCGCATAAAGATACGACGGAAGCCGCCGACGGGGCGCATGTTGGTATCACTGGCGAAAATATTGATATCATTGACAGTATCTGACCAGAATAAACGCTGACACAATATGTTTGACGGCGTATTGCCGTACAGGAATGAGGAAGATCATGAACTTACCAAAAGAATTTGCATCACGCATGGAAAAGCTGTTAGGCGCAGAGGCAGATGCGTTTTTTGCCTGCTATCAGGAAAAGAAAACATACGGTCTGCGCGTCAATCCATTAAAATGCCCGGATTCTTTTCTTTCGGCGCCGGGATGCAAATTCCTTCCTTTTACCCTGACGCCGGTTCCCTGGGCAAGAGAGGGCTTTTATGCCGATCC
>CANQCD010000066.1 GCA_947589455.1 uncultured Lachnospiraceae bacterium
TCCGCCTTTGCCGTGATTCTTGCGACGCCTGCTTTTTTTTGCGGTTATTTTGCCCTTTTTGCTGACCGTCGCAACCTTTTTCTTATTGCTCGACCATTTTACCTTTTTTTTCAGGCGGCTGTTGATATTTTTTACTTTAAGCTGATATTTCTTCCCCTGGGTGAGGGTGATCTGCTTTTTGTTTAATGACATTTTTTTCGCTTCCGCATGACTGTCCTGTAACCCTCCGAGCAGAAGCAGCATAGTGGAGAAGAACAGGATCATTGATTTGAATAGGATTTTCATTTGGATTCCTCCTTACATGATATAAATGATAGTAAACGATTGCGAAACGTTCAGCTTCTATTTTATCATGCGGCTGGACTTCTTTTTTTCTAAAATTCCCCTGATATGCCGCATTGGAATGAAAATCGGAGTAAAAATCTGCGCGAGATCATTTGACGTAATCCGAAAATTCTACTATACTCATAAGTGTATTTTATTTGATTTTGTGATATTATAGATTGACAGTGTTCGTTTCGTCTAAGATGCGATTAAGGAAACAAGAATTTCGAAGATTTCTTGAAAAATGATCGAGACAGAAAAAGGAGGGAGTTCTTATGATTATCCAACACAATCTTCCTGCCGCCAATATTGCGCGGCAGCTGCAGTCAACGGACAAAGCGCTGCGAAAGACGACAGGAAAACTTTCATCCGGATACCGTATCAACAGTGCGGCGGATGATGCGGCAAACACGCAGATCTCGGAAAAAATGCGGAGCCAGATCCGGGGGCTTATGCGCTCTGTGCGCAATGCGGAGGAGGGCGTTGGCTTTGTCCAGACCGGGGATGGCGGGATGTCGGAGATTTCCGGCCTGATGCAGCGGATGAGGGAGCTCTGTGTCCAGTCGTTAAATGACACCTATACCGATCAGGACAGGGCGGCGATGCAGATGGAGTTTGACCATTTGCAGTCTGAGATTGATAAGATCAATGATGAGACGGAATATAATACATTGTCTGTTTTTGAACATTATTCTGATACATACTATCTATTTGAAGGCAATCGGTACTGGACGCAGGATCAGCTCCATCAGATCACGGATGCAAACAATTCCCTGACGATCCGTTATCAGATCAGCGCAGATGAGCCGGAAAAGGAGATTACGATCACTGTTCCAAACGGCGTCTATACAACGCAGGAGCTGATGGATGAAATCGACGACGTAGTGACAGAACTCGGAGAGAATGCAGACGGCCTGTATCTGGAGTATACGAGGGATGGACGCTGCAATATGGCGCTGCAGGACGGCGAGGAGATCACATCGGTTTCCGGAGGACTGTCGTATCTGTTCTATGGGGAATATGGCGGGGCAGAGGTTGGGATCGTGTTGGGGACAACGGAGTTTGTAGAGGGGGGAGCGCTTAAAATCACAGAGGAAAATAATGAACTTATTTTTATATACGAGAAATATGACGGCACAGAAGTGCCGGTGGAGATTACGATAGATTCTGGCTTGTATTCCAGGAAAGGGATCATAAAAGTCTTAAATGAAAAAATAGCTGAAGAAATGGCGAAGAATCCGGCGCTTGCAGGATGCGATCTCAAGGCGAGCGAATATGGGGAATATAATGTTAAGCTGGGCGGTTCGGATGGCATTGTGACCGGATTGAAGGGGAATATGTTTAGAATAGACGATAAGGGGGCGGTTTATAACTCGATTTTTTATGATAATACCCATTATGGTAACGTGGAAAAAACAGAGGGGAACTTTTATGGGGATTATGTATTGCCGGAAAAAGATACCGTCCATATCGATGACACAAACCGCTTGCTTCGCATGAAGGTAAACGATACAACAGAGGATTATGTTGAAGTCCTGTTAGATAAAGGGGATTATACGGCATTCCAGCTACAGCAGCAGCTTAAGGACAAATTTAAAGAAAAGGGATTTGAGTTAAACGTTGCGCTTCAGTCAGAGACTCGGACAACGCCGTATGGAAACACATTGACATTTTACCGGTTTCAGCTACAGTCTTTGGTATCGGGCAAACACAGTAAGATTGAATTTGATATACCGGGGAGTACGGCATATAATACATTGTTTGTTGACCGCCGTTATACAGATGTGGGAAAGGAACCGAAATTTGACAAGGGACTTAACAAAAGAACCGATGCCAGTCAGCTTGGGGGAAAGAGTTTCCAAGCAGAGGATTTCCCGCTTACATTGGACGATACCGATCATACCTTTTGTCTGAAGGTCACAGAGCAGGCGGCGCCGGGAAGCAGCAAAACGGCGGACAATTATACGGTGAGTCTGCCGGAGAAAAGCTATGCTTCGCTGTCGGAATTGATTTCCGCCATTGATGCGGCATTAAATGGGGCGGGCGCTCCGTCGGGGATCAAAGGAAAACTGACAGTAAAAGCAGTGGATGGGAAAATACAGATTCAGTCGGCGGAAACGAATACAA
The DNA here is from genome assembly GCA_947589455.1 of uncultured Lachnospiraceae bacterium. GTDB lineage: Bacteria > Bacillota > Clostridia > Lachnospirales > Lachnospiraceae > Butyribacter. The sequence continues at coordinate 2,452 of CANQCD010000066.1, forward strand.
CCGTTATGAAGATTGAGTTTGTTACGTCTGGAAACAATGGCGCCGGGTACAAAAAGCTTTTTGTAGGGGAATCGGTCAGTTATTCCGATGTACCGGTTTCTAATACTGATAAGAAACCACAAATCACATTAGATCAAATTGATGAACCAGTGACATTCAATGAGAAAAACAATAAGTTTACAGTTAATGTGGGAGGGGAATCAAAGGAAGTCACAATCCCGCCGGGGGTACCATATTCCAGGGATCAGTTGGCGGAAGGGATCACAAAACAGTTAAAGGGGAAGACAGATACCCAGCCGAAGAGATATCGCGGTGAGGGAACGGGAAAAACAACATTAAATCAACAACCATATGATCGCAAAGGGAGCGAATCTCAAATAGGGGGAAAAATTGACTGCAATAAATGGGGGAGCGGAGAGACTCTGGAAGGAACTGATAAACCAGCTTTGGATGCGACACCTGCCAAATATACGTTTCCGTCACCGCTTAAAAACAAAACAGTTGTGACAGAAGACAGCAACTGTTTACGGATAACAATTGGAAATACCGCTTATACTATATTCTTAGATAAGGGGGAATATTCTCCGAAAGAGTTGGCAGAGGAGCTGAACAGGCGGATGCAAGAGGAGCTTACAGGAGATCTTGACAAGGTGAAAGTTTCTCTTGACGCGAAGAACCGTCTGGTTTTTGAAACAGAATTTCGGGGTAGTGATGCACATATGTCCTTTTCGGAAGATACTTCTTCTCTGCTCAAGGAAATCAATACGGAACGGAAACCTGCAGAGTTTACCACGAAATCATTACAGAAGAATATTGAGATTGGTGCAGATTCGAATCAATTTACGATGAGTGTGGATGGGAAAACCTATACGGTTACTTTGGATAGTGGAAGCTATAAGCCCCAGGAGCTTGCAGAGGAGTTAAACAAAAAGCTTGCGGCTAAGGGGGCAGGGGTAACAGTAGAGCTGAGTAATGGTTCTGCGTTAAAATTTACAACGAAAGCGGAAGGGACCAAAGCGTCTTTGGAGTTCAATACAGAAACCGGAGGAAGCTCCATGGAAGCCCTGTTTGGGGAATTGGAGACAAAGACGCCCGCAAGCGCCACGATCGATACGCCGGTGCAACAGTCTGTCGAGATAAAAGATGGAGAAAATACCTTTACTGTGCAGCTTACCGTGGGTGGGAAGGAGAAAAAAATAACAAGGAATATTCCGGCTGGCACTTATGACAGAGACGGATTATGCAAAAAATTACAAGAGCTGTTTCAAGACGATCTGGATATTAAAATAGATTCTTCCGGCAAGTTGACTTTTACATCAAAGGCAAAAGGGGGCGACGTTTCTATCAAAGTAGATAACCAGATTGGCGGAAGTGCGGGGACAGCTATTTTTGGTGAAGATACGATTACCGTGCCAGATGTGACGGCATCTTTTGACCAAAATGGACAGCTGCAGCTGTCCGGTTCGCAATCTTCATCGTCCTATACGCTTTCTGTGACGCCAGAGGACGATTCTGTCTTTTTAAAACCAAAGAAAGTGGTAAAAGAGATTCTTCCAAAGCGTACAGATGGGGCGTTAGAGACAAAAAAGTATACATTGACGACGCAGTGTCCGGTGCCGAAGAACCTTGAGGTTACAAGTGAAAATAACAAGCTGCATTTTCTATATAGTACGCCGTCGGGAGAAAAAACAGTTGATATTACATTAGATGAGAGAGAATATACGCCGGCAGAACTTCAGGCGGCTTTGCAGGGGAAATTAGATGCCGTATTGGGAACAGGGGCGATCAATGTGGCTGTTGGCACAAATATTTCGCTGACTGCATCAGAATACGGGGAGGACTATGAGATAAAAAGCGATTCCCTGTCGGGCGGTTTTTATGATAAGGTAATGCGGGGGACGACGGAGAGGGAAGAAAAAGGTACTCCATCAAAAGTGGATGGAGCGGATATCATTACGGATACCTATATTATTGGGCGAAAGGATATCAGAAACCACATTTCTAACATTGTAGCGCCGAGGAATCGATTTACAATCGATGTTACGATTGCAGGTAAGGTGACAAAACTGGACATCGAGATAACGCCGGGGAAATATAACTGCCAGGCATTGTTGAAGGAATTGCAGGAAAAGATTGACGCCGAGGTAAAAGACAAGGGACTGCCGGAAAAGTGTATTTTAGTAGGAGTTGGCAAATATGATACAGGCGTTGTGGGGGCAAACGATTCTAATGCGCTGGATATTTATCTGAATAAAGACCTCGACAACCTTGTGATGGGGGAATATCGGATCGACGGACTGACTGGCGATGCTCTCTTTGAGATTTTTTACCGGACGGAGGGCGAGCTGACTCCGGCCTACCTTGACGGTACGAAGGATATCAGCCGGGGCGTGCAGATCAAAGAAGGAGAAAATGAGCTTTCCTTTGAAGTAGATGGAACGGTATATGAATATACGATCCCGACTGGGAATTATTCACAGGAAGAGATCATCCAAAAATTGAACGACCTGTTCCATGCGCCGGATAACAATGGAAATATGGCGTATATTGAAGCCGGGATGACCGGCAATGCACTGCGGATTTCCCATCAGAAGCTTGGAAAACATTCCATAAAAGAAGTACAGGGTTCGGCAAAGCCCGCGATTTTTCAGTCAATCCAGTCAAGGCAAAATTATGACTCCGATCTGCATCTGCAGATTGGGGCGAATGCAAGGCAGGGGATGGAATTAAACCGCTATAGTATGAGCACGTTGAATATGGGGATTAATTCCCTTTCTGTCAGCAGGACAAAATATGCAAAAAAAGCGCTGGGGCGGATGGACGCCGCCATTGATTACCTGGATGAGAGGCGCAGCAGCTATGGGGCAAAGCAGAACCGGCTGGGACATGTGATGGACGGCAATGAAAATACAGCGGAAAATCTGCAGGCGACGGAATCAAAAATCCGGGACGCCGATATGGCAGATGAGATGGCAGATTTTGCCAGGAGGCAGATCTTACAGCAGGCGGGAAACGCGATGTTAGCCCAGACGAACCAGAGGAAGCAGTCGATCATGACGCTGCTTCGGTGATAAGACGGCAGTCGGCTGACGGGATATTATAGCGGCCGTAGGAGTTGATAAACATATCTCGAACTGCCTTAAAGTTCCTTTGGTCAGCTGACGGGATATTATAGCAGACCGTAAGAGTCTGGCTTTGCATTTGAGATAGCGTGTTATCTGCAGATAATGGGAAAGGGATTTTTGGGGATAGCAGGGACTGCCGGCAGCAGCTGACAGTCCCTGTTTTCTGGTCTGCCTGCCCTTTTTATTCCCTTTCGGCAGGAGCGGCTGTTTCCTGGCTGCCGCCCGCGCGGTGCTGCCTTCCTTCGGTATCTAATGTATAGTCTTCTTTGATGATCAGATCGGACATTTTTACAAGCTCATAGCCCTTTTCCTGCAATCCGTCAATCAGCTGTTCCAGGGCGGCCGGCGTATATTTTGCGCCGTTATGGCACAGGATGATAGAGCCGTTTCCGAGGTGCTTGTGGTTTAAGACGGTATTTATGATCGACTCTGTGCCGTAATCCTTCCAGTCGAGGGAATCGACGTCCCACTGGATGGGGTAGTAGCCGCATTCTCTTGCCGTGGTGATAACCGTGTCATTGTAATCGCCGTAAGGCGGACGGAAGCATTTCATTTCTACTCCGGTCAGCGCTTTTACTTTTTCATGCACTTTCATAATCTCTTCTTTGCATTGCCCGGCAGAAAGCGTGGACATCTGTTTGTGGTTTTCGCTGTGGTTGCCGAGTTCATGTCCGGCAGCCTGTATTGCCTTGACGTCGTCCGGATATTTTTCTACCCAGCCTCCTGTCATAAAAAATGTGACATGGACTTTTTTCTTTTTCAGTATTTCTAATATGTTTGCCGTGTCTTCGTTCCCCCATGCGGCGTCAAAGCTCAGCGCCACGCGGGGCTTTGGCTCGTCGACGCAATAGATGGGGAGCTCTTTATTAGAAATCAGGTTCGCTGTCTCTACGGAGGACTGACCGCCGGGTTTTTGCTGTCCGTATGCGATGGCAATGCCGGACAGAAGGATGACGGAAAGAACGACAAGCCCGCTTTTTACAAAGCTTCCAATCTTGCCAATCTCTTTATCAACGTCGTAGTCTTCATTCTGGGGAGGGGAAGAAAAATGCTTTCCAGAAAAAAATTTTGAAAAATGTTTCATGGTAATCCCTCAAGAACGTTTTGTTACTATATATATGCTCCCGCCCGCCAAAAATGTTGTCTTTTTTGAAAAGAAAAAGGGCGTCTGCGCTGGCGCCCTTGTGTTCCACTACATTTCAAAGCCCTTCTTTTAGAAGGGCTTGCAATTTCCTGGCCCATAAAAACGGGCATCGCCTGCGCTGGCGCCCGTTTACTCCACATGTCAGTTTTTTCGTGCGGCCGGAAGTATTTGCAGCAAATCTTTGCGCTATATTTCCATATCCATAGTCAGCCCTTTGAGTTTCCTGCTTATTCGCCATATCACTCAGCTTTGTTAGCTATATTTCCATATCCATAGTCAGCCCTTTGAGTTCCTCGCTGGTGAGGCCGATTTCTGACATCAGCTGTTGCACCTTATGGGAGAGGTCTTCGTACTGTGCGTCGCTGAATGCGTTGTAATCAATTTCCGGCAGCGGTTCAAAATCCGTTTCCGCTTCCGACTGTCCGGCAGCCTTTTCCGTCTGCTGTTCTAAAATCTGCAAAATCCGCTGTTTTAATTCATTGACAGAGATATCGTTATTTTGTGCGGCGGCCTTTCTGGCAGCTTCAACAGCGGCGGCGATTTCTTTATTTTTGACAATCTGCTCTTCCTGCTGTTTGTCCTGCTCTTCTTTTTCTTTGACCTGTTCTTCCTGCTCTTCTTCCTTTTCCTTGCGCTTTTCTGCTTTTTCTTCGGCTTCTTTGGTCTTATTGTCGAGATATTCCTTGCCTTCCGCCCACAAATTTCCGAAGATTTCTTTTTCAGCGGCTAAGATTATTTTTTCCGCCTGCTTGTCAGCCTCTGCCATGGGATTTGATTTGAGGCTCTCAATCCTTAGATCGGCAAGGGAAGAGACGATCGCCTGTTCTACGATCCTCCGGTTGGCAATATGTTCCTCGTACAGGTTCTGTGCATCGTCAAGCTCCAGCATATCTTTCTGGTAATCGGTCAGACCGTTTTCGTGGATTTCCAGTAAACGCGCCTGTTCCTCTTCCGTCAAATCGCTGTCGCCGTCCCGCTCCCGGCGTAAAAGCTCCAATTCCTCATTTTCAACAGAATCCGGGGCAATTTCGTACTGCGCAGTTTTTTGCTGCCTCATGGCGGCAACCTCGCGCAGTTTCCGGGCGTCCTCCATTGACTCCTGTTTTAACGCTTCCTTTTGCGCATTGATCTCCTCGATATTCTGGGAGCTTTTTTGGATGTCGGCAAACGTATCGCGTAAAAGTTTCAGCGCCTTTTTGTGTGCGATTGTCCGCTTCAATGCGATTGGGTCTGGAGCGAACAGGGCGCTTCCCGCATAAAAAGAACTGCCTGCCTTATTGTCCTGTTTTTTGCGGGAGGCAGCGTGTCCGTTTGTGGTAAAAAGCGAATTGCTGTTTCTCAACTGCAAGGTGATATGATCCATAGTCTTCCTCGTTTCTGCGCTGCTGATTTTGTGTTGTGTGAGTCGTACCGCAGCGCGGGCACAAAACAAATTCGGTTTTTGTGTTATATTTTCGATAAATAATCATCGTAGGATTCCATTCTAATCTATATTTCGGAGAGTACAGAGGATAAGTTAAGGGCAGAGCAGAAAAGAAACCTGACAGACTGTTTTTTTTGCTGCGACAGGCAGAGTAATGCTTTACAATTCCGCATTTGTAGGGTAAACTGTCTATGGAAGCGATATCAGAGAAAAAGGAGAGAATACCATGATACAATTTACAGACGACTGCCTTATGGGGGTGGAACAGCTTGATGAAGAGCACAGGCATTTGTTTGACCTGCTGGGCAGGGGCATGTATATGTTACATAATGAATACAGTGGAGATCAGTATTCTGCGATCAAGGCGTTGTTAGAGGAATTAGAGGAGTATGCAGAACGGCATTTTGTCCACGAGGAACAATATATGGAACAGCTGCGCGACCCGGAGCTGATCTTGCAGCGCTCCCAGCACATGTTTTTTAAAGAGAGGATATTAGAATTTCTTGTAAAAAATATAGATGATGAAGACAGGCAGCGCGATATGCTGGAGGATTTGATTAATTTTCTGGCAAGATGGCTGTATCACCACATCATTGGCAGCGATATCCTGATTGGCAAGCTGCCGCCGTTGGAAGAGTGGATGATACGGGAAAATCCGTGCGAATTTACCGAAGAATACCTGACGGGGATTGACGTGGTCGACAGGGAGCACAAGATCCTCTTTGAGATTGCAGACCGCGCGAACCGTTTAGTGCGGCGCGGGGTTACGCATGAAAATTATGATGATATCCTGCGTATCCTGGAGGAATTAACAGAATATACCAAGTCGCATTTTGCGGACGAAGAGGAATATATGCGCGCGATCGGCTACGAGGGCTATGCCGCACAGCGCAGGGCGCATGAAGCTTTTATCGAGAGGCTGGAAGAGATTGACAGGAAGGAGATCGAGGACGCCCCGCAGCAATATATGGAAAGCCTGATCGAGTTTTTGCTGGGATGGCTGATCAACCATATCCTGCAGTCGGATAAGAAGATTCCTGTGAAGTGATAAGAGGCGTGCAGCCTGGCGGAAAAAGACAAAAAATGAGCAGAAAAAGACACGGCGGCCGTGTCTTTTTCTTGTTGCCTAAAAAGGTTAAATATTGTATAGTATATTATAGATTTTTGCGTAATACAGCATATTGGTTTCCGGCAGGGATCTGCCAGGCGAATGCTATACGGAATGGAGGATATGTTGAAATGAAATATAAAATGCTGTTGACTGGAAAAAACAATACGGTCATCAATGACTTTTTTGCATTATTTAACGAAAATATTGAAGCATTGACCACATCGACACGTTATGATGATATCATTGCCCATCTAAAATATTTTGAGCCGGATGCTTTTTGTTATTGTATCTCAAACGAGGCGCAGGAAAACATTAATATGATGGTAACATTAAAGAGAAAACTGGAACAGAATAAGATTCCTCTTGTCGTTATCGGAAATGAAGAAAACTGCAATGAATTTGAAAGGCTTGTCCCTAATATTGCCGATCTGGTCCTGATAAAGTCGATCAAGGCGTCCGGGCTGCAGGGCAAGATCATAAAATACATAGAAAAGCAGCGCTTTCAAGAGAGGCAGGCGCAGGAGGAAGAGCAGCAGCGCATTATGGAGGAAGTCCGGCTTATGCAGGAACAGCTGGAAAAAGAGCAGAGAAAGCATATCCTGGTAATCGACGACAGTTCGGAGATGCTTAAAATGATCAAGGAACAGCTTCGCGATGCATATGACGTGGCGACGGCAATCAGCGGCAAGATTGCGATCAAATTTCTGGAAAAAAAGAAAACCGACCTGATTTTGCTGGATTATGAAATGCCGGGGGAAAACGGACCGGAAGTGTTAGAAAAGCTGCGGGCAAATGACGCGACAAAAAACATCCCTGTTATTTTCCTGACAGGCGTAAAAGAGAGAGATAAAATACAGCAGGTGCTTGCGATGAAGCCGCAGGGATACCTGCTAAAGCCGATTGAACATGAGAAGCTGATCAATACGATAAAATCAATTTTTTCGGGGGGGGTACAGCAATGATTGAAAATGAGTGGAATGCTGAAAAATTATATCTGACAGATCTGATCGACGTCGAGGTGTTGCAGAGGATACAAAATGCGTTCTCTGATATGACCGGGATGGCGGCAATCACTACGGACGCAGACGGAAGAGCTGTGACAGAGGGGACGAATTTCTCGGATTTCTGCATGAAATATACCAGAGGGACGACATTGGGGAGAAAATGCTGCGAGGTATGCGATAAATTTGGCGCCGAGCAGACATTGCGCAGCGGTGTTGCGGCGACATACAGCTGTCATGCGGGTCTGATTGATTTTGCCGCGCCGATCGTGGTACAGGGCAAACAGATCGGATGCTTTATCGGCGGACAGATTCTGGCTGAAGAGCCGGATCTGGATCATATGAGGAAAGTAGCCGTAGAGATCGGGGTAGATCCGGATGAATATGTGGAAGCGGCAAAAAGGGTAAAGATCAAAGATAAAGATGAGATTGACAAGGCGGCGGAGTTTTTATATGAAATTTCTTATGTCCTGTCTGATATCGCATATGGGAAATATGCCGCACTGCTTGCGAATGAAGAGATCAAAAGAGCCAGCAAGTTAAAGTCTGATTTCCTGGCAAATATGAGCCATGAGATCCGCACGCCGATGAATGCGGTGATTGGGATGGCGGAGATGGCGCTGTGGGAAGATCTGCCGCCAGTCGCAAGGGACTATATCCAGCAGATCAAAGCATCCGGCAGAGAACTCCTTGCTATTATTAATGATATCCTGGATTTTTCAAAGATCGAGTCAGGTAAGATGGATATCTGTCCGGTGGAATATGAGACGATGTCTATTGTAAACGATGTTGTAAATATCATTATGACGCGTCTGAAGGACAAGGACGTAGAGCTGATCCTGCATCTGATGCCAGATATTCCAAGACTTCTGTTAGGCGATAACATCAGGATCAAGCAGATCCTGATCAATATTGCGAACAACGCCGCCAAGTTTACCAATGAAGGGCGCATTACGATCAGCATGAGTTATGAGAGAAAGTCCGACAGCGAGATCATGGTTCGGGTAACGGTGGAGGACACCGGCATTGGGATCAAGAAAAATGACTTAGATAAGCTGTTCCAGTCATTCCAGCAGGTAGACAGCAAGAGAAACCGCAACGTGGAGGGGACAGGGCTTGGGCTTGCCATTTCAAAGCAGCTCCTCACGCTGATGGGCGGAGGAATCTCTGTACAGAGTGAATATGGAAAGGGCAGCGCTTTTTCCTTTGAATTTCCGCAGAAGATCGTGGACGATACGCCGAGCATCCGCGTGAAAAACGCCGCAGAAAAAGCAGTTGCTGTTCTGATTGCCAATAAATTTGTAAAAGAACAGATTCTCACCGATTGCCAGTCGCTGGGAGTGGAGTGCGCGGCGGTCAGCACAGAAGAAGAATTTTTGAAGAGAAAGGGCGAGCAGAGCGACAAGGAATGGTTTGTTTTCATCGACAAGGAAGCATGTGATGATAACTGGAGAAAGTTAGCGGATGAACAGGAAGATATCTATGTGATCATGGTCACAGATTTCTTTGATATGGAGAGCTATGACATCGCAAATCTCCTGGTGATGAAAAAGCCGATCTATGCGTTAAATATAGCGACTCTCCTGGAAAATAAAGAAGTACATGTATCGTTTGCCGAAGATAAAGAGGCGACATTTGATTTTATTGCGCCGGATGCCGAGATCCTGGTTGTTGACGACAATGCGATCAACCTGACTGTCGTGGAGGGGATGCTGCGGCCGCTGCAGGTAAAAATACAGACTGCGCTAAGCGGGAAAGAGGCGATTGAGCGAATCAGCGTCCAGCATTATGACATTATATTTATGGATCATATGATGCCGGAGATGGATGGCGTGGAGACGACGCATGTCATCCGGCGCTTTTATGAGGAGTATAACGATGTGCCAATCATTGCGCTGACGGCGAATGCCGTCGATGGGACGCGCGATATGTTCCTGCGCGAGGGGATGAATGATTTTGTGGCAAAGCCAATCGAACTGCGCACTCTGATGTATAAGATCAAACAGTGGCTGCCGGTGGAAAAGGTGAAAAAGGTGGAGGGTCAGGAAGCAGTCCAGATCGAGGCTCCGCCGGAAAAAGAGATCACGGTGGGCGACCTGGATACGAAAAATGCGATCCGTCTGTTAGGATCAGAGCAGTTATTCTGGTCCCTTCTTGAAAATTATTATAAAACGATCAGCCACAAAGCTGATTTGATCCAGGAGATGCAAGATAAAGAGGACTGGGCGCGGTATACGATTGAAGTCCATCAGTTAAAGAGCCTTTCGGCGCAGGTCGGCGCGACCGGGCTGTCAGGCATGGCGGCAGAGCTTGAAAAAGCAGGGAATGCCAGGGATACCGAATATATCCATACGCATACGGCGGAAGCGTTGGAGAAATATCGCGGCTATCTTTCTGTACTGGAGCCTTACTTTGAGCAAGAAGAGCAGGACGACGTCGAGAAAGAAGAGATGACGCCAGAGATTTTGAAAGGCTTCCTCGAAGAAATGTTAGAGGCGGCGGAAAATCTGGATATGGATCATATGGAAGAAGTGATTTCCAATATGGACAGATATTATTATAGCGATACAGAAAAAGCCCTTTTTGAAAAATTGTCAGATGCGGTAGAAGAGATCGATACCGATGCATGTGAAGAAATTGTTTCAGAATGGAAGGAATTGATCTCATAAAATCAAAAATATGAGGCGGATACATTTGCGGACAGTTTGATCTCATAAAATCAAAAATATGGGGTGGATGTATTTGTGGACAATTTGATCTCATAAAATCAAAAATAGTGCTTGACAATTATTTTTAGAGATGATATCATATTTTTCGTTGGCGCAAAAAGTTAGAACCAGATTCTGACAGGAAGCGACATACTTATTTACCTTGATAACTGAATAGTAAAACAACCCTGAAAATTCTAATAAAAAGGCAAAAAACAGCCTTTTAAGACCTAAGTC
>CANQCD010000067.1 GCA_947589455.1 uncultured Lachnospiraceae bacterium
ATAGTTTACCCAATTTTTTGCAAAGCGAAAAGAGTTTCGCCGGAATTAGCCCTTATTCGGGTGAAAATAGGCGCGTGGCGAGACTGTTTAAACTCCCGATTCTCTCTCTTGAAGAAAATTTTCTCCCTGAACCTAAAATCCCGACGATCTCTCCTGACGAAACATTCTCCCTGAACCTAAAATCCCGACGATCTCTCCTGACGAAACATTCTCCCTGAACCTAAAATCCCAACAATCTCTCCTGACAGAATATTTCCATTGCCGCCGGCATTCATGGATAATATGTTATTGTTCGTTCCACGCTTTCAAATAATTAAAAAAGGAATTTCTAATTTAAGATTTGCCAAAAATCTGCCCTGTTTTTGCAATAGGAAGTCCTACAGCCAAAACAGAAAAAGGCGTGCTAAAAATCACACTAAGAATAAATCGTTAAAACGACAGCCCCTGGAATGGGAGCGGAAAGAATTTTACCAGAATTGGTGCGTACTTAGTTGAAAGCAGTTGCAAGAGATCCCGCTATCTTGCAACCGCAGCCGGATTGCCATCATCATCTAAAAACAGTGTAATGATAATAGGGTCTGATTCACATTCTATCAGATTAAGTTCTAAAAAAGTCATGGTCTTTTCTTTGCCTTTCTCTGTCCCTGCCGTCCAGATATCCCAGACAGGCTCTTCCCCTGTCTTTGGGGCATAGGCGTCGCCTGTCTTTTGCGGTTTAATAGCCCGCTCCAGTATATTATCACTCCACTGATCTTGTCCATAAGACGAAATGCGCATAGATTTTATCGTATATGATGGAATTTGATTTTCAATCTTCACGGCAATGTCATTTTCATGCCCTGTTTCTGGCACTGCAAATACCTCGACCGAGGCAGTCTCTGTTGGCTCTGCGCTTGCCGTATCCTGCGGTTCCACACTCGGTACTGCAGATGGAACTACAGAAGATTCTGTTTTTTCCTTATGGTCTCCACACGCTGTAAGCAGAAAAACGGCACAGCCGAGTAAAAAATATTGTTTGAATTGTCTTTTCATAGATAAACCCCTTTTTTCTGACCTGCACTAGATAGATCTTTATGTTGCAGGAAAACTAAATGTTATCCATATAATAATCATTTATCCTGCTTTTTGCAAGAAAAATTGGAATACTATTGTGTAAATGCAAGTAGATTTTAAAGCTAAAACCAGTAAGTAAGGGCAAATCCTATATCCTTCTGAAAAGTTTTGAATTTCTGCAGGCGCCGCGGAATGTAAAAATAGTGGCATTTCCTCAAAAAGTGCGGTATAATTAATTCCAGAATCCGCCTGCAGCAAATGGCATTTAATAAATATCGCGATCAAGACAGCAGTCGAAGCCGCACGATTATGAAAAATGCCGATGATGCCTTTAGACAACTGTTGACAAATATCTTCATCAAGACAGCAGTCGAAGCGGCATGATAAGCAAATTTGCAGAGGCGGAAGCAGGCTTCTATTTGTTTCTGGGCGAAAACAATTAGCGAAAGAAAGCTGCACTTCACTTTTATGGCAAGATGAAAATTCCATATACCGATTTCTTATCTGGTAAGAGCAGTTATGGATTGCCATCTTTGCGCAAATCGCAAAAGCGAATCGGGTTCGCTCAGAAATGGAGGTTATTATGGATTTTCAGATTGGCGATATCATTAAAATGAAAAAACCGCATCCCTGTGGCGCCAACCAATGGGAAATTACAAGGGTCGGCATGGATTTCCGGCTAAAATGCCGGGGCTGCGGACATCAGGTAATGCTCCCCCGCGGAAAGGTTGAAAAAAACTTTCGCGGAAAAATAGAAGTTCTGGATTAAAAAACAGACAGGATCGGCTATTTGTTCCTGAGCGAAGACAGATAGCTAAGCGAAGCTGCGCTTCCCTTTTGTGGCAAGATGAAAAACTGCAGATGCAGCTTTCTTATCACTGTTCCTGCAATGGTGTATCGCCATCTTCGCAACACATTGCAAATACAAATAGGATTCGCTCAGAAAGGGAGAGAAATATGGCACAGGCACTGATTTTTTTGGCACCGGGTTATGAAGAAGTAGAAATGTTGACTGTAGTTGATTTGCTGCGGCGGGCGGAAATTCCGATTGATATGATATCAATCACAGATTCCCTCGAAGTAGTCAGCTCGCACAATGTTACGATCAAGGCAGACAAATTATTTTCAGAAGCAGATTTTGACGAAGCGCAGATGATCATCCTGCCCGGCGGTATTCCAGGCACCCCGAATCTTCTGGCGTACAAACCGCTCACAGACAAAATCTGCGAATTTGCAGAAAAGGGCAAATGGCTCTCTGCAGTCTGCGCAGCCCCAACTGTCTATGGCCAGCTTGGTCTTTATAAAGGGCGCAAAGCTACCTGTTATCCGGGACAGGAAAGCAATCTCGGCGATGCAAGCTACACGATACAGCCTGTCGTTACCGACGGTATTTTTATCACATCCAGAGGGGCCGGTACAACAATTGAATTTGCTGCGGCAATCATAGAACGCCTGAAAGGGAAAGAGACGGCGGCTACCGTATTAAAAAAGATTATTTATCAGGATACATACGATGAAGAATCTGCAAAAAAATAGCAGACAAAATCTTGACAATCATTTCCTTTTTGTGGTAGTATTGCTTCGTTGAAAAAATGAATACGAAACAAAATGGACATAAACGACACAAGTAGTGCTTTGCACGTAAATCTGATCACGGTACCTATGTTACTGTTTTTGGATTCTGCAAAACTGCTTGTGTTTTTTTGCGGCAAATTTTACCCGCCATGGAAAAATTTGTTTCTGATGGACTGTCCAAGTTTCGCAACCATTCAGAAAAGGAGAAAATATTATGCCTGAAAATCAATTTCAGAGAATGGTCTTTGCCTTTCTCACCGTTATTGTAACTGTCCATGCGTTTGTTTTTTACAATCTGTATGTTGTAAACGGCGGCGCTTTCATGACAGCAAACCACACGACCAGCGTGATCGCTGCAATCAATGCACAGGGCGGTGTTTCCATGTTTGGAAAAATGCTTCCGGTCTGGGCGATTATCTTAATCGAATTTGTCTGCGCTTATACGCTGGAAATCTTTTTTGGAAGCCCTTTTTCTTTTAAGATGGCTTCCAAAATGTTTCATCCGCGCAAAACGCATCCAGTTTTATTTGAAACTGCTATTATTTTTGCCACGGTGAGCATTATGTGCCCTGCCATGAGCTTTTTGGCTGCATGGATGTATTATCCTTATAATATGGGCTTTGATATTTTCACCCTGCTTGCAAACTGGCTGAAGCTTATCTGTTTTAACCTTCCATTTGCACTCTTTTCACAGATTTTCTTTATCCAGCCTTTGGTGCGCACAGTATTTAAGGCGCTCTTTGTGAGGGGAAAAAAGAAAGCGGACAACAGGGAACAGCAGGCTGCATAATGCAGAAATGCGCTGAAAATCTGCGGTTCGCTTGCCATCGCAAAGACACTGGAAATCTTACGGCTCTCTTGCCACTGCAAAGACGCTGTAGATTTTGTGGCAAATTTTACTCTGCAGACATAACAGGGATGGGCAAATAAATTTGCGCCATCCCTGTTTAAACTTTATGCACGGCAAACCATTTATCCTGCCGCCAAAATCACATCCTTCCAGCATTTTGAAGCCGTACGCCACCGGCACTCTTCTAAACATTTTGAAGCTGTCTGCCACCGGCACTCTTCTAAGCATTTTGAAGCTGTCTGCCACCGGCACCCTTCTAAACATTTTGAAGCCGTACGCCACCGGCACTCTTCTAAGCATTTTGAAGCCGTACGCCACCGGCACTCTTCTAAGTATTTTGAAGCCGTACGCCACCGGCACTCTTCTAAGTATTTTGAAAATATGTATTACTTGCCGTAATGTGCCGCAACTTTCTTCATATTCTCTATGATTGGCAAATGCTGTGGACAGACGCTCTCGCACTTTCCACATGCAATACAATCAGAGGCTTTGCCAAATTTTGAATTTAAGATATCATAATTTGTGTAATTAACCGTCCAGCCCTTATCCTCCAGCTTTTCCCTCATGTCCTCATTATAGAGTGAGAAATACTGCGGTATCGCAATATGCTTTGGACAGCCCTCGGTACAATAGGAACAGCCGGTGCAGGAAACAGCAATCTTTCCATTAATAATATCTGCTGCCCGGAAGCACAGTTCCTTTTCCTCCTCCGTCAAAGGCTTAAAATCTTCCATATAGCTTAGATTGTCTTCCATCTGCTGGATGTCCGACATTCCGGACAGAACTACCATAACCCCCGGCAGACTCGCCGCAAAACGGATTGCCCAGCTGGACACGCTTTGATCTGGAGCATATTCTTTAAAAATCTTTTCCACCTCTTCCGGTACGCTTGCAAGCGTGCCGCCTTTTACCGGTTCCATCACAACGATTGGTTTATTATGTTTTCTCGCCACTTCATAGCAGGCGCGGGAGTGCACCCATGGGCTTTCCCAGTCAAGATAATTGATCTGGAGCTGCACAAACTCCATCTCCGGATGTTTCGTCAAAATCTCGTCTAACAATTCCGGAGTATCATGGAAAGAAAATCCCGGATGTTTGACAAGTCCTTTTTCTTTTTTGTCTAAAAGCCATTGAAAGCAATCGAATTTCTCATATTTCGGATACATCGCCTGCTCAATCCCATGAAGCAGATAATAATCAAAATATCCGGCGCCCGTCTTTTCCAACTGGGCGTTAAAAACTTTGTCCCTGTCTTCCAGGGAATCAAAAAATCCGGCATGGAGCTTCGTCGCCAGTGTGAAGCTGTCTCTCGGATAACGTTCTACCAACGCAGTTTTTGCAGTCCCTTCACTCGCAAACCCCTGATACATCCACGCCGTGTCAAAATAGGTGAACCCCTTTTCCATAAAAAGGTCAACCATCTTTTTCACCTGCTCTACATCCACCTTTGCCGGATCATCCTTGTCTAAAGCCGGCAGCCGCATTAAACCGAAACCTAAATTTTTCACCGCACATACCTCCTCATTGAAATGTTTCTTTTGCCCAACAAAACGTTTCCTCCACCCATGAAACGTTTCTTTTCATTATATCGGATTGCCTGAAAAATGTATAGCTTTTTATGATCTTTTTTGCCCTTTTTTCCACTCTGCAATCTCTTCGAGCCGTTCCTTCACTACTCTTTCTTCTCCGGCTGTCCCCGGTCTGTAATACTTCTTTTCCGCCAGGGCGTCCGGCAGGCACTGCATTCTTGTCAATTTTTCTTCTGTGTCATGGGCATATTGATATCCTTTTCCATAATCCAGCTCTTTCATCAGCTTCGTAGGCGCATTGCGTATCTGCAGCGGAACCGGCTCGGCCGGCAATTCCTTTACATCTTTTTTCACTGCCTCGCAAGCCATATAAAGAGAATTTGACTTAGAAGCCATAGACAGATAAACCACCGCATGGGCCAGATGCACGTCACACTCCGGCATCCCCAGAAAATGGCACGCCTGATATGCCGCCACTGCCACTGATAAAGCGCGGGAATCCGCCATCCCCACATCCTCGCTTGCAAAACGGATCAGCCGCCTTGCAATATATAAAGGGTCTTCTCCCCCATCCAGCATCCTGTACATCCAGTAAACTGCGGCATCCGGGTCGCTGTTGCGCATCGACTTGTGCAGCGCTGATATCAGATTATAATGCTCTTCTCCCGTCTTGTCATAAAGAAGAGAACGCCGGTTCATGCACTGGGACAAAATTTCTTCGTCCACACATAGGACAGCTTTCTCGTCCATCCTGCCGTTAAATACTGCCATTTCCAATGTATTTAACGCTGTCCTGGCGTCTCCGTTTGCAAACCTCGCGATTGCAGACAGATGGGACTCTTCAATTGAAATTTGCAGATTGCCAAGTCCTTTCGGACTTTTCAGCGCATAGTGAAGCAGCTTTTCCAGATCAGTCTCCGAAAGGACTTTTAAAATAAATACCTTACAGCGGGACAGCAGGGCGGAATTAATCTCAAAAGAGGGATTTTCCGTCGTAGCCCCCACAAGAATGATGCTCCCTTTCTCCACAAAAGGCAGAAACGCATCCTGCTGCGCCTTATTAAAACGATGTATCTCGTCCGCAAAAAGAAGCGTCCGAATCCCCATGCGGCGACTTGCCTCTGCCTGGTTCATGATTTCCCTGACTTCCTTGATTCCGCTGGTCACTGCACTAAACTCCACAAACTCCGCCTTTGTCTGCGCAGCAATGATCCGGGCAAGCGTTGTCTTTCCCACTCCCGGCGGTCCCCAGAAAATCATGGAAGAAATATTATCTTCCTCGATCAGGCGGCGCAGCAGCTTCCCTTTCCCGACTAAATGTTCCTGCCCTACATAATCGTCCAGACTATCCGGGCGCAGCCGGCTTGCCAGCGGAGCTGTCTGCTGCCTGTCGTCAAATAAACTGAGCTGTTCCACACTCACCAACCTCCCTGATAATCAAGACAATGCCAGAAGGAACGCACCGTTACCGCTTTTTGCCCACAACATGATAGCCAGACAATCATGGATATCATGGCGCTTGCAGAAACACGCACCGTTATCCTTTTTGCCCACAACACATCCAAAAAACGGCAGACTACCTTATCCCCTTACACTGCTGTCTTATACACAAAATACAGAGCAGAAAAGAAAGTCAAAACGCAAACTTATCTTCAAAATACGCTTCCAGCTCATCTATTTTAATGCGCTCCTGTTCCATCGAATCCCTGTCACGCACGGTAACTGCGCCGTCCTCCTGGGAATCAAAATCATATGTCACACAGAACGGCGTTCCAATCTCATCCTGACGGCGGTAGCGTTTGCCGATATTGCCGCGGTCGTCAAATTCACAATTATATTTTTTGCAAAGTCTGGTATAAATTTCCTGCGTTGGCTCTGACAGTTTCTTTGACAACGGCAGAACACCAATCTTGATCGGTGCGATTGCTGGATGGAAATGCATGACGGTACGCACATCGCCCTCTCCAATCTCTTCTTCGTCATAAGCCGCGCAGAGAAACGCCAATGTCACACGGTCTGCGCCCAATGAAGGCTCAATGACATATGGAATATATTTTTCATTTTTAGTATCATCAAAATAAGTAAGATCCGCCTTTGAAACATTTTGGTGCTGCGTCAGATCATAGTCAGTACGGTCTGCAATCCCCCAAAGCTCGCCCCAGCCGAACGGGAAGAGATATTCAATGTCCGTCGTCGCCTTACTGTAAAAAGACAATTCTTCCTTTTCATGGTCGCGGACGCGCATTTCATCCTCTTTGATCCCCAGATTTTTCAACCAGTCGATACAGAATTGCTTCCAATATGCAAACCACTCTAAATCTGTGTCAGGCTCACAGAAAAATTCCAGTTCCATCTGCTCAAACTCGCGAATACGGAAAATAAAATTGCCCGGCGTAATCTCATTTCGGAATGATTTGCCAATCTGTCCGATACCAAATGGGATTTTCTTCCGCGATGTACGGGCAACGTTTTTAAAATTGACAAAGATTCCCTGCGCTGTCTCCGGACGAAGATATACCGTACTTTTGGCATCCTCGGTCACGCCCATAAATGTCTTAAACATCAGATTAAACTGACGGATATCTGTAAAATTATGCTTGCCACAGCCAGGACACGGGATATTTTTTTCCTCAATATAAGCCGCCATCTGCTCATGCGTCCATGCATCCACACTGCCCTCCGGAGTAATCCCATTCTCTGCCATATAATCCTCGATCAGCTTATCTGCACGGAAACGCTCATGACAGTCCTTACAATCCATCAGCGGATCTGAAAAGCTTCCGAGATGCCCGGACGCTACCCATGTCTGCGGATTCATCAGGATTGCACTGTCAATCCCTACATTATATGGGTTCTCCCGAATAAATTTCTGCCACCATGCCGCTTTAATGTTGTTCTTTAACTCAACGCCAAGATTTCCATAATCCCAGGAATTGGCAAGCCCTCCGTAAATTTCAGAACCTGGATATACAAAGCCTCTCGCCTTGGCAAGGGCAACGATCTTGTCCATTGTTTTTTCCATCACTCTACTCTCCTTATTATTTGATTTACCGCTCAGGCAGCCCATGAAACTGCCGAAAACTACAGCATACTACAAAGCTTTCACATATGCAGAACCGGTAACGTCTCCACATATGCAAAGTCTTTAAAACCTTCACTCGCGCAATATCTTTGAAGCTTCCCTATACGCAAAGCCTTTAAAGCCTCCACTCGCGCAAAGTCTTTGAAGCCTCCATATATGCAAAGCCAGCGAAACCCTTCCACACTATCTTTCATGGGAAAGAGTTTCTCTTAACTTTTAAAATATACCATTATCAGGAACCGATTGCAAGCAAAGCTTACATCTCTGTCACATCATATCCTTTCATCAAAAATTCATACAGATTGACATGGATCACTCCTTTTGATGTAATGATCTCTTCATCTGCTGTGATCAAAAGTCTCGGAGCATCGCCGCCAAGCGAGCTAAGCGGCGCGCATTCCTTTTGCGCAACCTCTGTATTCAGGGCAGACGCCGCCACCTGGACATATAGCCGCTCCCCATCCTTTATCGCAAGAAAATCAATCTCATTGTTTCCGTTCTTTCCTATATATACGTCATAACCCATGCGCAAAAGCTGCAGATAGACAAGATTTTCCGTTGTTTTCTCCCGATCCAGCAGTTCGCCGCCCAAGAGGCGCTGCTGCAGTGCAAAATCTGCAGTATAATATTTTCCATTTGTCCGAAGCGGTTCTTCCTTCTTCATATCATAACGCTGACAGAAATATAAGATTCCACTGCGGCACATCTGCTTTAAATAATTATCCGCCGCTTCTACTGATAATTTTACTCCTTTTTTCTGCAGCGCCTTAAACACCGCATGGGCAGAAATCTTTTCCCCAAGATGCCGAAAGACATATTCTGCAACCTGATAAAAGCATTCTTCATCCCGGATTTTCCCATGTAGCACAATCTCTGCTGAAAATACAGAATCAAAAATCCCATCCAGTACCGCTCGCTCCAATTCTTCCTGCTGCAGCCGCGCCATTACAGGCAGCGCGCCTTTCCTGAGATATCTTGCAAACAGCGCCTCTGTCTCCTCACCGCCCGATATTTCCGAAAACTCTGCCAGAGACAGAGGATAAACCGGAATTTGCACATAATTTCCTGCAAGGATTTTCACTTCTTTTTCATCCAGTCGGTTTAACCCGGTACCTGTCACATAGATGTCGGTAGGAAAATTCTTTTTAATAACCAAAAGAAGTTTTGCCCATCCTGCGATTTCTTCTATTTCATCAAAAAGCAGGTAATACGTCCCCTTTTCCGACATCCGCTTCTGAAGATACTGTAAAAGGAGGCGCAGTTCCCGCAGTTTGCGAAACGGCATCCGCGCAAAATGTATATGCAGGATATGGGTCGCCGGAACGCCCTGCTCTTTTAAAAAATCTGCGGTTTGCTCCAGCAAAACAGACTTACCGCTGTAACGCATTCCAGTAATTACTTTTATCAAGCCATTTTCTTTTAATGCTTTTATTTTTTCAAGATATTCCGTCCTCTCCATGATCTATCACTCCTATCTATCTCGCCGCTTTTGCAGCAGTCCCATTTTTTCTGCTAATTCTTCTAAAAATTATAGCATAGCATGTTTTGTGTTACAATAATAATATTTTTTATTTTAAAAACCTATTTTTGTTCTTTCCCTGATGTCATCTCTGCTCCCTCCCCTTCCTTTTATATTTTTCGTTTTTTAACCAAATTTATTATTTTCTTGTGATTAATCTTTCCATCAAACAGCTTCCAAATCCCTGCTCCCCTGGCAGACCGTTACCAGCTCTCCCAAAATCCCTGCTCCGCTGGCAAACCATTACCAGCTCTCCCAAAATCCCCGCTCCTCTGGCAAACCATTACCAGCTCTCCCAAAATCCCCGCTCCTCTGGCAGACCATTACCAGTGCTCCCAAAATCCCCGCTCCCCTGACAGACCGTTACCAGCTCTCCCAAAAATTTGCCAAATAGCTTGTTTTATCGTACAATAAATTTTAATAGAAGACTAATCGGAAAGGGGCAATAATTATGGCACAAGAAAGCATGAAAGATTACGAAAAAGAGTTGACAGATTCTTTTCAGATTTTAAAAGAAGGAGATATCCTCGATGTAGAGGTCATTGGCGTATCTGACACAGAAATCACTGTTGACCTGAATTATTACACCGAAGGCATCATCCCCCTGGAAGAATGCAGCAACGATCCTGCTTTTTCTATCAAAAACGACATCGACATTGGCGATACCATCAAAGCAATGGTGATCGATCCAGAAAATCCAGGCGGCAATGTTATCCTGTCCATGAAAGAGGCGCACAATATCCTTATCTGGGATGAACTAAAAAAAGATTACGAAGACGGTACTGTTTTTTCTGTTAAGATCCGCGAGGCATCTCGGGCAGGAGTAACCTGCTATGTCAAAGGCGTCCGCGCCTTTATCCCGGCTTCCCAGCTTGCGCTCGAATATGTGGAAGATACGGAAAGCTATGTCGGCATGACATTGGAAGCAGTGATCATCACGGTTGACAAAAAAGAAAGAAGGCTTGTCCTTTCTGCCAAAATGATTGCCCAGGAGCGGGCAGCTGCGGAAAAAGCAAAAAAGATTGGGCTTCTTGCCGCAGGGGATATCATAGAAGGAACCATTGAACGCATGGAATCCTACGGTGTGTTTATCCGGATAGGAGAGAACTTAAGCGGCCTGTGCCACATTTCCCAGATTACCAATAAATTTATCAAATCACCGAAAGAAGTCGTAAAACTGGGCGATTCCGTGAAAGCAAAAATCCTCAAAATCGAAGGAGACCGCATCTCGCTAAGCATAAAAGCGCTCCGCGAAGATGAGCCGGACGAGGACGACTCCGCTTACGAAATCCCGGAAGAATACCGGAATGACACGGCGGCAAACCAGGATGAAAGCCCATTTGCAAAGCTTTTACAGGGAATCAAACTCTGATTTTCCCACGCCCGCTTTCCCGGCGCATCCACTGCAGGAAGCACATCCTGACAGCTGCGCCAGGTCAGGCGATATATGGTCATACATGGAAGAGAGGGCGCAGATTGCCTGGGCTGAAATTCCCTCGCCCGCACCGGTAAAACCAAGCCCCTCTTCTGTCGTGGCTTTGACATTGACCTGTTTTATATCAATCCCCAGCGCTTCCGCAATATTTTTCTCCATATCCGGGATAAAATCCCGCATCTTTGGCCTCTGCGCAATAATTGTTGCATCAATATTTTCTATCATACAGCATTCTCCCTCCACAAGCTGCGCGACCCGTTTGAGCAACTCTAAGCTTGAAATCCCACGATAAGCTTCATCCGTATCCGGAAAGTGCTTGCCGATGTCTCCCAAAGCCGCCGCTCCCAAAAGGGCGTCCATCACCGCATGAAGGAGCACATCTGCGTCAGAATGCCCCAAAAGCCCCTTTTCATATGGAATCGTAACGCCGCCAAGAATCAAATCCCGCCCCTCTGCCAATTTGTGCACATCATATCCCATTCCAACCCGCATTGTCTTACTTCCTTTCTCACTGTTCTGATCATATCCTCTTTTCTTTCCCCTGCTTCGATATCCTTTTTCACCATTCCGATATCATCTTTCCCCTGTTCCGATATCCTTTTTCGCCATTCCGATATCATCTTTCCCCTGCCCCGATATCCTTTTTCGCCATTCCGATATCATCTTTCCCCTGTTTCGATATCCTTTTTCGCTATTCTAATATCCTCTTTTCTTGTTTTCTGATATCTTCTTTCATACGCATTTTTCATAAAATGAAAAAATCCCGAAACAACCCATTGCTCGTCCCGGGACTCTCAATAGCGGAAAAGGGATTTGAACCCATGACACTACGGGTATGAACCGTATGCTCTAGCCAACTGAGCTATTCCGCCATATATTGTCACAAAGAAAAGAAAAATGGGACCTATAGGGCTCGAACCTATGACCCTCTGCTTGTAAGGCAGATGCTCTCCCAGCTGAGCTAAGATCCCAAAATGTCTCACTCGCGACTAAATTAATATATCAAAAATGTTTCCAAATGTCAAGCAAAATTTTTGATTTTCTGCCAAGCTTTGTAAGTCATTTATGATAATGTCTTAATAAACCACAAGAGAAAATGTCCCAGATGTGGTAAACTCATCTCCAGAACAGGAGGTGGACATTATCAGGAGGATTGACTTAAATATGGATGAACAGAAAAAATATGAAGTGATCAAGAAGCTGGTAGACTAGATTCTCCGTTATCCGGAATGAATAGAATAACTCCATGCTCCCCTGCAGATTTTTTCTCCCATTTACCGTCCTCCTTGTGTTCATTATAACTGTTTTCGGCTGTTTTTACCCTAGCTTGCCGCCGGATTTTTCCGTTTTCTGCAATGGGATTTTCCGAAAACCTCTATGTTAAAGAGTAACGTATTATGTCGGGTAAAGTTGTTGTGGATTGCCTTATTTATGAAAGCAATGGTTATTGGGATTTCTGGCAAAAGCAGAGTCAGATTCCGGGGCAGGACTGCGAGACGGTCTGTGGGCTGCTTGATAGTATTAAGGGAAAGCTGGACGATATAGGCGGTACCGACGCCAACGGCGGAAGCGGTCAGATCATGGCATATATAAACGAACCCACTGGTAGAATTTGCAGCTGGGGTATTCCACTGGCAGAGTGTTTTATTTTTATCATGACCCCGAACGATTCTGGAAATATGTCAGGCCGGTTAAAAGGCTGTAAAAAGAAACAGGAGACATTTTTATAAGGACAGCGTACAAAAACTGATTATCAACAGCCACAGTTTTTCCGCCGCTGTCCCTTTTGCCTGTATCACTATTTATATTTGCTGTCACACTGGCTGTTTTCCAAACATTTCCAGATATTGTTTCGCCTGTTCCAACGTGATCTGCAGCTTTTTCTGCAGCCGGGTAAGGATGTCGCTGTCAGATAACCCAAAATCATATCCGCTTTCA
>CANQCD010000068.1 GCA_947589455.1 uncultured Lachnospiraceae bacterium
ATGCCAATCTACAATCTTGCACTTCAGATAGTATATCGGATTTCCCATAATAAAATCAACCCCTTTTTCTACAGTTCTTGCATATTTTTTTATTCTGTCTTATACTGCTTATTGCAGGTCAGCAGAAGAATATCCGGCTTATGCGCCGCCATAACCGCCGGTCAGGAAGATTCCGGCTTATGCGCCGCCATAACCGCCGGTCAGGAAGATTCCGGCTTATGCGCCGCCATAACCGCAGACAGGAAGATTCCGGCTTATGCGCCGCCATAACCGCCGACCAGGAAGATTCCGGCTTATGCGCCGCCATAACCACAGACAGGGAACGGAGGAAGCTACTTATGAAAAAACTGCTTTTTTTTGACATTGACGGAACGATCATCTCAGAAGGGGAGACGCGCGTGATCCCGAACAGCATGTACAAAGCCCTGCGCGGTCTGCAGGCGAAAGGGCACCTCTGCTTTGTAAATACCGGCAGATCCTATGCCGAAATAGACCAGACGATCCGCAATATGAAATTTGACGGATTTGTCTGCGGATGCGGGACAAACATCCGATACCGCGGCAAAGAATTATTTTCCCGCACGATCCCTTTCTCTGTTGGAAACGCGGTCATTCAAGATTTAGAAGCCTGCCGCCTGGACTGGCTGTTAGAGGGATGCGACTCTGTCTATTACTCATCAAAGCCCTATAAAACATTGATCGGCACATTCCAGGAGGAACATTCCCGTCTGATCCCCGACGCAGTAAAGATCGTTGCGCCACAACAGGCAAATAATCTTATATTTGACAAATTCTGTATCTGCCTTCATCCAGAAAGTGATTTTGACAGATTTTACGCAAAATACAGTGGCGCGTTCTCGTTCATCGACCGCAAAAACGGTTTTTATGAGATTATGCCGCAAGGCTTTTCCAAAGCCGGAGGCATTCAGTTTCTGGAAAAATATTTTCAGATCCCGCACGAAGACACGATTGCCATTGGCGACAGCACCAACGACCTTCCCATGCTGGAATACGCCGGTTTTAGCATCGCCATGGGGAACTGCGCAGAAGAGCTTCTCTCTGCCGCAGACTATGTCACAAAGCCGATCATGGAAGATGGCATCTACCATGCCATGAAACATTTAGAATTAATTTAAACCATTTCTTTTGCTTTCTTTTCCAATACCTCTTTATAGATCATAAATAAATAGGTATCCATCAGGCTGCCGTATTTGTTGGCCACAAATTCGATCAGTTTAAAAATAAAAGCCGCCCCCATCAGCAGGATGCCTGCACAGGTGACATAGTAATTCAGATTTAGCCCTAAAAGTACAATATTTGCGACAACATAAGTGATAAACACAAGCGCAAAATATTCTGTGATCCGGAACGCCACCTTCACTGTATCTGCCAGATCTTCCATGCGAGCCACGATCGCCGCCTGGTTTTCCTCCTCCAGCTGCCGGTACATATCATCGAAAATATTTTTAGTATATTCCGGCAGTTTCCGGGATCTGTCTTTTACCAGGCTGCTCCGAACCGTTTCAACACATCTGTCATACTGGCGGTTTCCCATCTGTCTCCTCAAACATTTCTGAAATACATTCATATCTGTTTTCAAACCTCCTGGCCCTTTTATATCATTTCTTTTAATTGATCCACGATCTCCAGCGCCGTGTCATAGTCAAACTCCTGAATCGCTTCTGTGATCTCATCCAGCCGCTGTTTCTGCTCTCCCTGCAGAGAACCCTGTAAACGATCCAAACTTTCTGTTATTTCAATATATTCAAAATCTAAAATATGTTCCTTTAATTCGTCAAGCTGCGCCGCAAGTTCCGAACCCGACACCTCTTCTCCGGCGTATTTCTGCTTATTCAGCTGGGTATAGGCATCGCACGCTTTTTTTAACTGACTGTTAAACAAAAACACTTTCTCCATATACCCATCCGTCTTTTCCTGAACCTCTTCAAGCCGCTCCTCCTTCGACGCCATTTCTAACTGTCTTGACTCCTCCGCCAGCCCGTCTGCGCCAATATTCAGGAAAATCCCTTTCAGGCTGTGGAAATGAAGCGCAAAACCGTCTAACTGGCTGGTGCCGCGGAGCGCCTCTAACGATTCATAATTATCGTCAATATTGCGCACGCACACTGACAGCACTTTCATGTAATTTTCTACACTGCCCGCCAGCAATTCCAGTCCCTTTTTATACTCCAATCCCTTTACTTTTGACAAGATAGAGTCAACATGCTGCTCGCTGGCATCAAACCGCTCCTCCTGGACAACCCTGTCCACAAGATCCCACTCCTGCAGTTTTTCCTTCATATTCTCAAGAGTAACCGGCTTTTCCAGGATATCGCTCGCCCCCACCTCGTGAAATGCGTTGACAACATCCTCGTCGACGGTTGCGGTGATTCCAAAAATCACCGGCTTTTTTTCGCCTTTCTGGATAAACAGGATTTGCTTGATTGTCTCAATTCCGTCCATATCCGGCATCAGATGGTCCATTAATATTAAATCATATTCCTTCTCTCCGGAATAGTTGATCGCCTCTATTCCCGAAGTCGCCTCGTCCACTTCAAACCCCAGTTTTTTCAGCATGGTAGCCAATACAAATACATTTGCCATATTATCGTCTACAACCAATGCTATATTTCCATTCCTAACATTCATTCCTGCTTCCTCCATGCACACATTGTTCTGTGCACCTCAGTCTGGCCTTTTCTTTTCTATCTGGTCCCTGTGGCGCCGGACCGTCTATTTTGCCACATCAAAACGGAACACCGCCGTCCTGTCATATTGCTGCCCGGCACAGAGCACCGGGGATGGAAAATGTTCTGTATTGATCGCATTTGCATAGTTCTGCGTTTCAAAACAAATCCCTCCGGAGCTTCCATAATGCGCTCCGTCTTTTCCGTCCGCCTCCTCTAACTCGACCGCCGTATAAATCTGTACGCCCGGAAAATCCGTATAGACCTCAATCCTTCTCCCGGTTTCCCTATCCCGGCATACGGCCGCTTTTACGATTTCCCCCTCTTCATGCTTTAATACATAGTTGTGGTCATATCCCTCCACTGTGCTGTCATCCGGCGCTGCAGCGCCCGTCCGCTCCCCTACGATACGCGGCGTTCTAAAATCCAGCGCCGTCCCCTCAACACTCCTGATCTCGCCTGTCGGGATATGGATCTCATTAACCGGCGTATAGGCATCCGAAAAAACCTGCAGCTCAAACCCCAGCACATCGGGATTTTTATGTCCTCCGGCTCCAATATTAAAATAGCTGTGATTTGTCAGGCTTACCACAGTATCCTCGTCTGAAACGCCAGAATATTGAATGATCAATTCATCCGCATCACTTAAAGTATAGGTAATGCCATACGTGAAGCATCCTGGAAAACCTTGCTCCGCATCGGGGCTGACCCTGGTAAAAGAAATACTGTCCGCCTCCGCCCCTTCCCTGTACTCTGTCTGGTACATCTGATGCTCATAACGGTTAAATCCTCCGTGCAGGCAATTTGTACCGTCATTCCTGTCCAGCTCGTATCGCTTTCCGTTCAAGGTAAATTCCGCGCCGGCAATCCGGTTTGCACACCTTCCCACAACCGCCCCAAAAGCCGGGGCATTTTCTTCATATTGCGCCACCGTATCGTAGCCAAGCACGATATCTTCAAACACACCATTTTTATCCGGCATAAAAAGATTCGTAATGACAGCGCCTAAATCCAGGAAAGACACCGACATCCCATTATGGTTCTTTAACGTATATTTTGTCACAGTCTGCCCATCCTTCGTCATTCCGAATTTCTCTTTGCTGATACTCATATACCCTCCGCTCCGTTCTAAAAAACTTTCCATTTTTAGTCAGTATAACAAATGTCGTTTCACATTACAAGCATTAACCTGATACAGGATGAAAAGTCTTTTTTGCTTTTTCCCAGGCTTCACCGCCTTTTGACTACAGACACTTTGCTGATCCCGTAGTGCAGAAATGTCTCTGCCATTTCCTGTGAAATCCGCTCTCCGGAGATAGCGATTGGCACGGCGGGCGGGCAGGAGACTGTCTCTGCCGCACAGATACGCCCTACCGCTTCCTGCGGTGCGATAAGCTCGTTTTCGCAAAAAACAGCCTCCCGGATTGTCATGCACCGTTCCGGAAGCACCGCCTTCTGTCCGCCTGCGTAACCGTGCACAGGCTCACTGCCGCGCAGCCTGCTTTCTTTCCCCCAGCGAAGCAGACGGCAAAAATCCCGTTCCTCTGTCTCCGGGGACAACATCAGCACAACAAAGCTGTCATCCGCATACTCGCATTCGATCTGATACCGGCGCATCTCCTGCGCCGTTTCTTCACCAGATATCCCATGCGCCCCGGCATGTATCACAATTTTTAACGGCTCTGACGGTCTTATACAGATCCCATGCTCCACAAGCTCATTCTCCGCCTGTGCCGCCAGCGCTGTCACTAAGGACAGCTTTTTTCTGATCTTGTCCGCCAGATAGACATTGCACAGATCGAGAGACTGCAATATCAGATATGACGGGCTGGTTGACCCAAACACCTGCAGCGCCTGTTTGGCATACGGCTCAAACTGTTCCAGATATTCTCTGTGGATGTGTAAATATGCCGCGCCAGTCAATGCGGGAAGCGTTTTATGCGCCGAGTCGCAGCACATCGCCGCCCCGACGTCCATTGGATGGCATGGCTCTTCCAGAAAATGGAGATACGCCCCATGTGCATTATCCACCACCAGCGGAACGCCGAAATCCCTGCAGGCCTCCGCCAGCCCCCTGACGTCTGCAAGCTGTCCCAGATAATCCGGCGATGTAATATAGACGGCCAGTGGAAGCCGCCCTTTCCGGCTATCAAGCGCCGCGCGGAGCTCTTCCGGCGAGATCACATCGCTGCACAGATGCCCGTCCCGCAGGCTTTTTACAAATTCCAGGTCGAGGTCTAACAGGGCGCAGGCGTCCACCATGCTGCGGTGCACATTCCTGCCCGCCAGGAGATATCTCCTCTGCGCGCCGCCCCCTGCCTGACTTTCCATCACAAGCACCGCAAGCATCGACTTGATACAATGCGTAGAGCCTCCCGCAGAATAATGAGTCTTGCCGCTCCCAAACAAAATACCGGCATTTTTTTCACTTTCGCTGATAATGCCATCTCCGTGATAAAGCACGTCCGCACCCGGTATCTCTGTAATATCCAAAGGCTCGCACCCAAAAAACACATGCCCCTTGTGTCCGGGCATGTGAAAACGAGCCATATTTTTATTGCAATACGCTTCTACAAATCGTGCGACTGGCGCTTCCATCTGTTATACCATCCTCTTTCCGATTACCTCTCCCATTTTTACGATCGTCTCAAAGCCTTCGCCCGTGTTATCCTTTATATCCTGATCCAGCACAACTCTGTCCTTTTCAAAGACAAGGATCACGGTAGACCCTCCATACTCAAACATCCCCTTTTCCATTCCCCTTAAAACATGCGCCGCCTCATGGTGATTGACAATCCTTCCCACCAGCATTGCCCCGACTTCCATCATCAGGATATTGCCGAAATTTTCACTTTTCAGTATTGAAAATTCTCTTGTATTTTCATGATAGACCGGATATTCCCTGCCCGCGATCGGATTGACAGTATGAAGTACGCCGGGAATGCGGTAGTTCTTTGTCTTATCTCCGTTGTCCACATAACAGAACCGATGGTAATCCTCAACGCACAGACGGAAGATACAACATGTGCCGCCTTCGTATCTCTTTGCCAGCGAAGCGCTTTTTACCAGTTCTCGCAGCGTATAGCTCCTGTTTTTCACCTGAAATGACCCCTGCCCGGAAACAGGATACACGCTCAGCCTTCCGTCACACGGCGCGCATAAAAGCTCCGGGCTCATCTGGAAAGGACGCTGCCCCGCGCGTGCACGGCGGGTAAAAAAGTGGTTATAGCTCTCGTATTCTTCATCTTCATATTGTTCCATGACAATATGGTTTTTCTCAATAAACGGTGAGACCAGATGTTTTGACATATTTGTGTCTAAAAAGCGCCCCCCAAGCTTCGATACGGCCGGATTGACCAAAACCTTTAATGCCCTCCTGCCTGGCGCCGTCCGGTACAGAGCCTTTAATACTTTATCCTGCACCCCATCGGCTGACACAATCTTTCCCTCTCTATCCTTGCTTTTCATTATAATCCTCCCTGCTTTTACCCCACGATCCTCCTGCTGAGCCAGTCAAAAAATCCTGTATTGGGAAAGCCCAGTTTCGGGATATGGAATTTTGAACATAATATCATGACCACCACGGCAGCCGCTACCACCAGAACCAAGACTGTCAAGACAGTATTATTTGGTTTTTTCAGCGGAAAGTCAACAATAAACAGCAGCCCGACGACAAACAGCGACAGATATAGCGCAAAAAGAAACACCTCGTCGCTTAAAAATACCTGAAGCATAAACACTAACGGAAGCACGATCGCCATCGAAGTGATCGGCAGGCCGTGGTAAAATTTATTGGCGCCGTCCTCCGTCTGCTGCCTCTTTGTCTCAAGTACATTAAAATAGCCTAGGCGGATCACAGAGCAAACGCAGTAAAAGCAGATAACGATCCACCCCAGGATGCTGCGCACCCCCAAGAGCCAGCATATCATCGCCGGATATACGCCAAAACAGACGACATCGCACAGCGAGTCAATCTGCATCCCAAACATCTTTTCTTCCTCTGTACGGTTCTTCTTGCTCCTGGCAATCTTTCCATCAAACATATCGCATAGCCCTGACAGTGCAAGACATACTACGGCGATCCGATACCTTCCGTTGATTGCCTGCGTCATTCCCACAACACTGCAGCACAAACCGATATATGTAAGAACAACCGTATAATCATAAAATCCTATAAATCTCTTTTTCTTTTCTTTCATTTCTTTTTACGTGCTCCTCCTATCGTAACATATGCCACCCCAGTCAACAGCGCGCTGATGATCAGCTGCGTATAATAGCTGATTCCCCTGCTGACGATCATAACCGGCAAGACAAGATCCTCTCCACAAACCGGGCGGAATATCTGTAAAAACAGATTTTCACTGATCCCCATGCCGCCCGGAAGCGGCAGCATATCAACAGATACCGATATCATTCCCTGCAGCACCGTGATGGTTGCCGCAGCCACTCCGTGCAGGGAAAAGGAAACATATACAAGATACGTGATAAAAAACCAGATCCCCCGCTGGAAAAACGTAATCCCAAGGACATTGACGATTACCATCTTATGTCTTTTTAAGTATTCTGCCACACTGCGGTAACGCGCCATGGAATGGTTGATTTTCTGGATATACTTTTCTTCTTTTTTTTGAAAACGCTTAACCGCCTTCCCCAACAGCCGTACCAGAGTGATCAGAATATTTTCTGCGAGCGTCGGATGGAATACCAGGATCATCATAAACGCCACGCAAAATACATTCAGCGCAACTCCGAGATAACACCACCCGATCACTGGCGCCAGATACCGCATGACAAACGGCGGCCGGATGATCATTACAGCTAATCCGAGCACGACCAGCACTGCCTTATAAGTGATGGTAACTACCATCAGGATCAGAGTGGACACCGAGATGGAAAGGTTATCCTTTTTCATAAAATATAGCTGCGCAGGCTGCCCTCCGGTAGCCGATGGCGTGATCGCACTAAAGAAAAATCCCACAAACGAATATAAAAAACAGTGCGTCAGAATTACCTTCTGCCCGACCGAACGCAGCATATAGTAAATGATCACCGACTCGCTTAGGATAAACATGACCACAAGGACAACCCCCGCAGCCCAGAACCTCACATCCGAGTTTCCCAGATATCCGGCCAGGGCGCCCATGTCTTCTCCGTGAAATACATAGTACAGCGTCAGCGCAAATACTAACACAAGAAAAAGAATATTTAATATGGTTTTTTTATTCTTCATTCACTTTCTCCAAATACCTTTTTATTGATCGCATCAAATCTTCTCATGACCCCCCTGTAAAAATTTCTGTGACAACTTATATAATAACACATTTCTGCAATAATTACACCTGCAATTACATCAACAATATAATGTTGCTTTGTAAAAAGCGTCGACGCGAACACTAAAACGGCGAACAGGCAAGAAAATGCCCGATACTGCTTTGGCACATAATCTTTTCCCCGAATGCCGATAAAACACATCCAGCTGACCAGGCAGTGGATTGATGGAAACAGATTTGTCGGCGCATCAAGCGAATAGACAAAACGGATCAGAAGCTGCGGCAGCCCATCCCCTGCAACCTCCGGGCGGACATTTGTCGTCGGCAGCAAAATAAAAAAGAAACCGCAGACGATCCGCGACAGATAATCCGCCGTGGCAAAACGGAACCATCCTTCCTTTCCCTGCCTGACGATCAGGATATAATTGACCGCCCAAAACAAAAAGCATCCCAAATAGACAAAAGACCATTCCGGCACAAACGGGATGCTGCGATCCGCCGCCGTTGTAAAATCATAATGCCTGGCATGTTTCATCAGGATCTGCAGCCCCGTATATATCAGCGAGTTGAATACAAAGCAGAAAATGACGGAAAAAAATCCATACGCCGGGATGATCCGACCGATACTTTTTTCATAAAACAGCCCAAATTTCGTCTTTTTCATGAATTGCCTCCCTGCTTCTTTCCCTGTTTTCCAAACGCTTCGTCAAATCCCTTTTTTTCCTCTGCCGAAAGCGCCGGTTTCTCCCCTTCCTGCAGATTCTGCTCACCGCCTTTCATCGTCAGGCGGAAAAGCAATATCAGCACATAGATCAAGATTGGCACCATGATCGTTGCGGCGATGCTTGCCATAAACAGTTTTTTTGTTGCCGGCGTTACGAGGATCGCCGATATCAGCGTTACCACATACATTGCAAGCAGGATCACCACACCTGCCATTGCAAGGATCTGTTTTAACCGTTTCATCTCACGCCTCTCCTTCTGTTCCGGCAGACGCAGCCGCAGGGCTGTCCGCCTCTCTTCTGATCTTGTCTAAATGCTCTTTTATAACCTTCTCATAACCGTTCTCCGACGGCTGGTAAAAAACGCGTCCCACCAGTTCATCCGGCAGATACTGCTGCTTTACATAATGATTCGGGAAATCATGCGCATACTGGTATCCCACGCCGCGTCCCAGCTTCCCGGCGCCGCCATAATGGGCGTCCTGTAAATGGGGCGGTATCCCCGTCACCCCCTCATTCTGCACCGTTTCCATCGCCGCGCTGATTGCCTGCACCGCAGAATTGCTTTTCGGAGCGCTGGCAACATAGCTTGCCGCCTGCGCCAGGATGATCTGTGACTCCGGCATCCCAATCCGCTCCGCCGCCTGCGCCGCGCTGACCGCAACGACAAGCGCCATCGGATCGGCATTTGAGACATCCTCGGCCGCACAGATCATAATCCTTCGTGCAATAAATTTTATGTCCTCTCCCGCATAGAGCATTCTCGCAAGGTAATAAACCGCCGCATCCGGGTCCGACCCCCTCATGCTTTTAATAAATGCAGAAACTGTATCGTAGTGGTTGTCTCCCGTTTTATCGTACCGCACAGCTCTCTTCTGGATACATTCCTGCGCAACCTCCAGCGTAATGTGGATAATCCCATCCTCGCTGCGCGGCGTGGTAAGCACGCCAAGTTCCAGCGCATTTAACGCCATGCGGGCGTCGCCCCCGGAAAGTTCTGCCAGAAAATCCAACGCTTCCGGCGCCAGCTCCGCACGGTAAGCGCCTAACCCCTTTTCCTCCTCTGTGACCGCACGCCGCAGCAGCGTCCTGATATTTTCTCTGGTCAGCGGACGGAGCTCAAAGATCACAGAGCGCGACAAAAGCGCCCCATTAACTTCAAAATAGGGATTTTCCGTTGTCGCACCGATCAAAATAACCGTTCCGTCCTCAACAAAAGGCAGAAGATAATCCTGTTGTCCTTTGTTGAAGCGGTGAATCTCATCAATAAACAGAATTGTCTTTCTCTGGTACATCCCGGCATTGTCCTTTGCCCTCTGTACCACCGCTTCCATATCTTTTTTCCCTGCTGACGCAGCGTTGATCTGCATAAAATCCGCGCTGGTCGTGTTAGCGATCACCTTTGCCAGCGTCGTTTTGCCAGTCCCCGGCGGTCCATAGAACAGAACCGAGCGGAGTTTATCAGCCTGGACTGCGCGGTACAAAAGCTTATCCTTGCCGATAATATGCTCCTGCCCGACAACCTCTTCTAAGCTCGTCGGCCGCAGCCTGGAAGCCAGCGGCGACTCCTCTTGCTTGTTCTGCTCTCTCATATACTCAAATAAATCCATCCTATGCCTCCGGATTCCCACAAAAGTCAACTGTCAAAAAGTATAATTTCCTTTTCCACCTCTGCAAAAAAGACTTCCTCTTCCTCTTTCCTGATCGCCGCGCTCCCTGCCGTCGCCTCTGTTATCTCCTGAATCAGGCGGCCGGCCAGTTCCTCTCCCGCGACAACCTTCATCTGTACAGTGTCTGTATAAACCGTATCTAACACAGCTGCATTTAACTTTGCAGCCACATACTGCAGTTTTCCAATCCCATTATAATCTGTCCCAATAGTCAGGATATGCCCCGCTTCCTTCCGGATCACACGGCTGGCGTCTATGCCCGCCCGCGCCGCCTGGGAATACGCCCGCGTCAAACCGCCCGTCCCCAACAGCGTCCCGCCAAAATACCGGGTAACTACGACCAGGACATTGCACAGCTCTCTTCCCAGCAAAACATCTAAAATAGGTCTTCCCGCAGTGCCTGACGGCTCACCGTCATCACTGCACCTCGTAATCTCCCCGCCGGAGCCAAGCACATATGCATAACAGTTATGGCGGGCATCCCAATATTGTTTTTTCGATTTTTCTATTATTTTTACGACTTCTTCCTCTGTTGTGACTGGAAAGACCTGTGCGATAAAACGCGATTTTTTCTCTACAATCTCACCGCTGCCGCCTTCGTAAACCGTGTTGTAGGACTTCATTCCATTCCTCCGTCTCCATTTAACTGCCGATACACCTCCGGAAACAGCTTGACGCTTCTCTCCAGAATCCCATTGACATAGGCAATAAAAATGCCATAATTGACGATTGGCACTCCCTGCCCGCCTGCCTGGAAAATCCGGTGTCTCATCTCCCTTTCATGTAAAGTACATCCGCCACAGTGGATCACAAGCCGGTATGGTGACAAATCTGTCGGAAAATGAATCCCGCTGCAAGTCTCTATCACCAGTTCTTTGCCAGAATGTTCCTTGAGCCAGCGCGGGATTTTCACCGTTCCGATATCGTCACATTGCCTGTGGTGGGTACATCCCTCTGCGATCAGGATCTTATCGCCATCCTGAAGGCGGTTTACCACTGTGACGTCCTGCGCCAGTTTCTGCAGGTTTCCCTTATGTCTGGCAAACAGGATGGAGAATGAGGTAAGGAATATCTCCTCCGGCACAATCTGCGAGACTTCTTGAAACGCCTGGGAATCTGTCACTACTATTTTTACTCTGTCCCGCAGTACATCCAGCATATGAGCGACCTGCGGCACCTGGCATACAACGGCTGCGGCATGGCTGTCAAGAATATCGCGGATCACCTGTTGCTGCGGCATGATCAGCCTCCCTTTCGGCGCGGCTGAATCCACCGGGACCACTAATAGAATCATATCGTCTTCCCCGATAAAATCGCCGATAATATGTAATCTGTCATCCGCAGCAGGCATCTGCTGGATCATTGCGTCTTTGAGTTCCTCCAAACCCGTTTTTTTCTCCGCGCTGACCACAATGACCGGATTGTCCGGATTTTTGCCGGAAACCTGTCTTCGGATTTCCTCGGTTCGCTCCCCGTCCAGGCGGTCTGCCTGATTTAATACAATAATGCACGGAATCTTTTTTTCCTCAATCCTTTTTAATATCTCCAGCTCCTCGCTGCCAAGCCCCCTGTCTGTCTCCATGCCTGTTTTGTCTGCCAGCGTGATATCTGTGACCAGAAGCGCAAGATCGGTTTTGTTTAGCACCTCCACCGTCCGCTCTATCCTCTTCTTCCCAAGCTCCCCCTCATCGTCCAGCCCCGGCGTGTCAATCAGCATACAAGGGCCTAACGGCAGAATCTCCATTGCCTTGGAGACTGGGTCTGTCGTCGTCCCCTTCACTTCCGAGACAATCGCCACAGGCTGCCCGGTAATGGCGTTGATCACGCTCGACTTTCCTGCATTCCTCTTCCCAAACAGCGCAATCTGCACACGGTCGCCCTGCAATGTCTGATTCAAACTCATAAGCAAACGCCTCCTTAAAAACAAACCCCTTATCGAATCTGTCCATCTCCTGTGATCAGATATTTCATCGTTGTCAGTTCTTTTAATCCCATCGGTCCCCTGACATGCAGCTTCTGCGTAGAAATCCCAATCTCTGCGCCCAGCCCAAATTCTCCCCCATCCGTAAAGCGGGTAGAACAATTGACATACACACAGGCGGAATCTACCTCTTTCTGAAACTTTTTAGCGCTGCTGTAATTATTTGTCACAATGCACTCTGAATGTCCCGTCGAAAATCTGCCGATATGTTCTATCGCCTCATCCAGAGAATCTACAACTTTTATCGAAATTATATAATCCAGAAACTCGGTCGCATAATCCTGCTCCGTCGCCGGCACGACACAATCCCCTAATATCTTCCTTGTCCTCTCGCACCCACGGATTTCTACCCGGTGCTCATCCAGACGCTTCTTTAACTGTACAAGGAACTCCTCCGCCACTTCCCGGTGCACCAGGCAGCTCTCCAGCGCATTGCAGCCTCCCGGTCTCTGCGTCTTGCCATTATCTGCAATCTCCACCGCCATTCCGATATCCGCGTCAGCGTCCACATAGAG
>CANQCD010000069.1 GCA_947589455.1 uncultured Lachnospiraceae bacterium
TGCAATCTCCCCATTTTCCCCGGAAAATTTAACGGCGTTATCCACGATCACCAAAAACATCTGGCGGAGCCTTCCGTAATCCCCCAGGATCATACAGGGATCTTCTTCCGGAAATTCCGTGTGAAATATAATGTTTTTCCCTTTGCCAATCACCTTTCCGCTGCGCAGGACGTCGCCGAAAATCTGCACCAGGCTGACCGGCTCTTTTTCAATCTTAAAATCCGGATTTTGCATTTTAGATAAAACAAACAGATCGTCTACCAGGCGCTCCATCCCCTGGCACTCCTGCAGCATCTTCTGATAGAGCGCGTCTACCTGCGTCTGCCCCTCAATCACTCCGTCTACAAGTGTTTCTGTATAGCCCTGCAATACTGTGATCGGCGTGCGGAGCTCATGAGATACATTTGCAAAGAAATCTCTTCTCGCCTGTTCCAGCCTCTGCTGCTCTTCTGCTGTACTCCGCAATTTTTTAGACAAATGGTTCAGAGATTCTTCTAAAATCCCAATCTGGGAATTTCTATGCCGGATGCTTATATTGGAATAATCCCCGCCCGCAATTTTATTGATTCCCTTGCTGATGCGTCCAAGCGGCCTTGACAGATGTTTTGTAAAAACCATAGAAATAAAAAAGGCAATGACAAGCGCTAACAGTACGCTGACTGTGATCAGCTGTTTCCCCTGATCGATTCCCATCGCCTGCTGCTCGATCATCGAGACCATCATAACGGCGCCGCTGACTTCGCCGCTCTCTTTGTGATAGATTGGCGTCGCTACCGTCAGGGTCGTCATTCCATAGACGCTGTCATAATCTGTATAAAAATCCGTCTTGCCCTGAAATGACTTTTGCAGTACCCTGTACGACTCCTTTGTCAGAGTGGTTTCGTCTACTTCAGAATTGACATATTCCTCAGACAGCGGATGCAGGGAATCTGCTTTTGTCACAATCCATACATCCGTTTTTTCTGCCTGCTCAATCTCGTCCAGATACACCTGATACCGCTCGAAAAGCGCCGGTTTTTGTCGCTTTTCAAAGGAAGATATCCTCGTAGAAATAATCTTTCCCTGCTTTGTCAGCAAATCGGTGTAAGAACGGATATAATTCCGCTCATATAAATGGATAAATACAAACCCGATTATTACGCCCATCAGGGTAAGCACCAGGGCAAATGATACATAGATACGTAAAATCACATCGTTATTCTGTAAAAAACGCCAAAAATGGAATTTCTTTTTTTTCTGCACCATCTTTTTCTCCCAATCGCCATGCAGTCCTTTGCAGCCACGTTTGGCTGGCTTTAAAGGTCTTGTTCATTAATTTCAAATTTGTAACCTACACCCCAGATCGTCTTAATGCTCCAGGCGTCATGCTCTACGGTGTCTAATTTGGCGCGCAGCCGCTTAATGTGGGAATCCACCGTCCGGCTGTCCCCAAAATAATCAAACCCCCACAGGCTGTCCAGCAGATTGTCTCTGGTAAACACTTTGTTGGGATTGCCGGCCAGCGTCCACATAGTCTCAATTTCTTTTTTAGTCAGCGGAATCCTTTTCCCATCTACGGTAAAAGAGTATTCTTCCAGGTTTACAACCATATTATTGATCTTTAATATGTTTTCGTTTTCTTTTTCGGTCTCCTCTCTCCTGATGCGGCGCAGGACGGCGCGCAGCCTCGCCATCACCTCGCTCGGGCTAAACGGCTTTACAATATAATCATCCGCTCCGATGTCCAGTCCCATGATTTTATCAAAATCTTCTCCCCTTGCCGTGATCAGTATGATCGGCACGCTGGATTCCTTGCGGATGCTGCGGCATACCTCGTAGCCGTCTTTGAGAGGCATCATAACATCCAGAAGGATTGCTATCGGTTCAAAACGCTTAAAAAGGCGCTCTGTTTCCGGACCATCCTTTGCAATGACCGGTTCGTATCCTTCTTTTTTTACATAAACAGATAAAATGTCTGTGATATCTTTATTATCATCTGCAATTAATACGTATTCCATTGAAGTCTCTTCCTTTCTGACGCGCTTTTAAAAACCACCGCGCACCCCTTCATACGGCTGTAAAAACAACCTGTTGCGTATTGCCAAAATACCATGATTTCATAATATCATATAAATTATCATAAAAATATGTCAAAAAAAAGCATTAATATAGAAAATTTATTAATTGCGCTCCTGACAATATTCTGCCATTTATCGACGTTATATTGAATAACGTAGATATCATTTAGTATTTTCTCATGGCGCAGAGGATATGTATTTTTTGCCCATGCAGTAGATTGGAGTTATCATGAAAACAAGCAAATTACGCTTATGGCTGCTTTTGCCGGTATTTCTCGCTCTCCTGGCTGCGCCCCGGGCGCAGGCGCAGGCTTTGCAGTCGCCGGGCAGTTTTGCTTCCCTGACGGCGCAGGAAAAAACTTTGCAGCCGCCGGACGGATTCGCTTCCCTGACGGCGCAATTGCCAGAGACTTTTGCGACAGCGGAGACTACAGCCGTCAGCACATTAAAGAAAAGGGCTTTCCGAGCAAGAATTTACACGGAACATTATGAAAAGAAAATCCTTCAGGGCGACACGCACACATTGACGCTGGACGCTCTGCCAGAGGGCTACACCGTGGAATTTTCGAGCTCAGCTCCTTCGATACTTTCCGTAAAGCAAATTTCCCCTGTTTCCTGCCAGTATACGGGAATTGGTTACGGAACTGCAAAGATACAGGCCACTGTCACACAGGAATCCGGACTTTTCTTCTTTGACGAGTCCAAAACGAAAAATTTTAAAGTCCGTGTTTCCCCAAGGGCGGTCAGCATCAAATTTAACAAATCTTTCCGCAAGCTATTTGTCGGAGACAGCATAAAGCCGCGGCTCACGATCCGTCCAAGCATCTCAAAAGAGAAGCCTGTATTTCAGTCTTCAAGACAGCGGGTTGTCTCTGTTACCACAAATGGAAGGATTACCGCTTTAAGACCCGGAACGGCGTATATTACCGCCACGATTTCTAATGGAAAATCGGCGAAATGTAAAATTTGTGTACATAGAGAAAGGGAAGAGTTTTAAAGCTCTTCCCTTTTATCATACAAAACTTTTCCTGGCAATCGTCGCCCCGCCCAGAACCACGTTGTCCTGATAGAATACAACGGCCTGTCCCGGCGTTACTGCTCGCACCTTTTGATCAAAAACAATTTTTATTTTATCCTGTCCGACCTCTCTGACCGTACACATTGTCCCCTTATCAGAATAACGTATCTTTGCAAGCATCCGCTGTCCTGGTACGAAACTGTCTGCCGCCATAAAATGCAGCCCGTCCGCTTCCAGCGCCTCCGCATATACGTCCTCATTTTCCCCAATGACCACCTGATTGCTCTCCGGGCGTATTTCCGTCACAAAGACAGGACGCCCCATCGCAAGCTTCAGCCCCTTCCGCTGTCCAATCGTATAATGCGAAATCCCCTCGTGCGTTCCCAGCACATTGCCGGCGCAGTCTACAAAATCGCCGGGCGCCGCCTTTTTGCCTGTCTCTTTTTCCAGAAAATGATTATAATTATTATCAGGGATAAAGCAAATCTCCTGACTGTCCGGCTTATTTGCCACTGCCAGGTTCTGATCCGCCGCTATTTTCCTGATTTCCTCTTTATCGTATTCTCCCACAGGCATCAGCGTATGCGCAAGCTGTTTCTGCGTCAGATTATACAAGGCGTATGTCTGGTCTTTTCGCGCAGACTTTGCCCGGATGACTGCATATCTTCCATTTTCCAGCTTCCGGATCCCTGCGTAATGCCCGGTTGCGATATAATCTGCGCCTATTTCCAGGCTCCTGTTTAAAAGCGCTTCCCATTTGACATAGCGGTTACAGGCAATGCATGGATTTGGCGTCCTGCCCGCCTGATATTCCCTGACAAAATAGTCGATCACTGACGCCTGAAAAATATCGCGGAAATTCATGACATAATGCGGAATGTCTAATATGTGCGCCACCCTTCTGGCGTCTTCTATCGCGCTAAACCCGCAGCAGCCGCCCTCCCGCTCCGCATCGCAGGGGTTCTCAGGCTGCCAGATCTCCATTGTGATGCCAATCACATCATAGCCCTGCTCTTTTAAAAGAAATGCCGCAACGGAAGAATCTACGCCGCCCGACATTCCCACAACTACTTTTTTACTCATCTCCTATGTCTGCCTTTGGCTCCTCTAATCCTTCAATCTCTATGTTGTTTTTCTTTGCGTAATCCCACAATGCCGCATGGATGGCTTCCTCCGCCAGAAGCGAACAGTGGACTTTCACCGGGGGCAGCCCGTCTAATGCTTCCATAACAGCTTTGTTTGTCACTTCAAGCGCCTCATAGATGGTCTTTCCCATCACCAGCTCTGTCGCCATGCTGCTGGTAGCTACGGCGGCGCCGCATCCAAATGTCTTAAATTTGCAATCTTTGATCACCTTTGTCTCATCATCTACATCCAGATAAATGCGCATGATATCGCCGCACTTTGCATTGCCCACTGTGCCGACGCCGCTGGCGTCTTCAATTTCCCCTACATTTCTCGGATTGGTAAAATGGTCCATTACCTTTTCACTATACATGATCGTTCCTCCAATCATTCTATTTGATTCACACGGCAGCCGCCTGGCTATTCCTCTGCATTGTCCACACGGCAGCCGCCTGACAGTTTCTCTACATTGTCCACATAGCAGCCGCCTGGCTGTTCCTCTGCATTGTCCACACGGCAGCCGCCTGGCTGTCAGCTCTGAGAAGCTTCCTTTTTGACAAAATCTTCGTAAAGCGGTGACATACTGCGAAGCCTCTCTACTATCATTTTTATGCTGTCCACAACATAATCCATCTCTTCTTTTGTTGTCTCCTCCGACATTGTCAGCCGCAGAGAACCATGTGCGATCTCATGCGGAAGCCCAATCGCAAGCAAGACATGAGACGGGTCGAGCGAGCCGGAAGTACATGCCGAACCGCTCGAAGCGCAGACGCCTTTCTGGTCAAGCATGATCAACATCGACTCACCTTCTATAAACCGGAAGCAGATATTGATATTGTTCGGAAGGCGGAGCTTTCTATCCCCATTCAATCTCGCGTATGGAATTTCTTTTAATATCCTGTCAACTGTGTAATCCCGTAGTTCCGCCTGCTTTGCCATGTTTTCTTCCATTTTTCCGCAGGCAAGCTTTGCCGCCGCCGCCATGCCGACAATCCCCGGCACATTGTGCGTTCCTGCGCGCCGGGATCGTTCCTGCGCGCCGCCGTGGATAAACGCCCCTAATTTCACAGAATCCCTCAGATAAAAGAATCCAACGCCCTTTGGCCCATGAAATTTATGTCCGCTGGCGCTCAACATATCAATATGCATCTTCTCGACATCCACTGGAATATGCCCGAACGCCTGCACCGCATCTGTATGGAACAAAACGCCGTGCTTTGACGCGATCTCCCCGATTTTTTCAATCGGCTCTATCGTGCCGATCTCATTGTTTGCAAACATAATGCTGATCAATACCGTATCGGGACGGATTGCCGCCTCCACCTGCTCCGGCGTCACAAATCCATTTTCATCTACATCAAGATATGTCACTTCATAGCCGCTTTTCTCCAAAAATTCACAGGTATGCAAAATCGCATGATGCTCAATCTTTGATGTGATAATATGTTTCCCTTTATCTTTTAGCTGTTGCACCGCCCCCTGGAGCGCCCAGTTGTCTCCCTCGCTTCCGCCGCTTGTAAAATAGATTTCTTTGGGTTTTGCGCCAATCAGCCCTGCAATCGCTGTCCTGGCGTCTTCCATTGCCTTTTTCGCCTTCTGCGCAAATCCATATATGCTGGATGGATTTGCATAGTTTTCCTCCAGATAAGGCATCATCTCTTTCAACACCTCTGGCTTTAGAGAGGTTGTCGCCGCATTGTCCAGATAAATTAATTTGTCCATCCCGTCTCTCCTATTCCATATTTTTTTATTTTATATTCTCTAGTATTTTACTAGGGAATTACCATATGCATACTCTCGTCTGCTATGTAGTTATATTATACCCTTTTCGGTAAATGTCAAGCCCTTTTTCCCACGCCGCAGCATTTTCACCTGGCAGTCTGGCTCTGCACTGCCGCCACGCAATGCAAGCCGTACTGCCACACCACACTACAGGCCGTACTGCCACGCAATGCAAGCCACACTGCCACGCAATACAAGCTACACTGTCGTGCCACAATACAAGCCGTACTGCCGCCGCGCAATGCAAGCCGCACTGCCACAGCCGTACTGCCACGCAATACAAGCTACACTGTCGTGCCACAATACAAGCCGTACTGCCACTACACTACAAGCTGCGCCGCTGCCTGCAAATACATCCGCGCAATACAATGCTATTTGCGGCCGCGTAGCCAGATACCCATTTATTTACGCATAATGGTCAATATCTTTTAAAATAATGCCAGATACCGGCGGGCAGGAGACCTGGATATAGCCGTCTTCTACCGGGTAGCTCTGCGTCTCATCCGAAAAGCCTTCTCTCGTTGTAATAAACAGCCTTGCCATCCGGCTCTGCGGCGCCATTCCTATCCGCCAGACAGGAATGCTTACCTGCCGTTCTTCCTCCGCCCGGTTGATAATGACAGCAATCTTATCCGCTTCATCAAACCGCCCAAAACTGATAAGATTATATTCCCCATGCAAAAAGAGAATCGAACCCGTGCGGAACACCTGATAGCTTTTATGGATCCGTATCAGCGCTTTATGATATTCTATCAGCTCATGATCCTCATGCCCCCACGGATATGTCCGCCTGTTATCCGGATCTGTCCATCCGCAGACTCCGGCCTCATCACCATAATATATGGTCGGCGCGCCCGGCCATGTCATCTGGATCATAACTCCCTGCCGGAACACTGCTTTGTCCACATTGTAATTGGCCGCCTCTGCACCGCGCGAATTTGTCCTTCCCACTTCACTGTTTGTTCTGGTCAAAAAACGGGAGTGGTCATGGTTGGATAACTCATTCATCGCCACTTGCAGGGACTGCGTGCAGAATCTTGTCATAAAATGGCGCATGGCGCCAAAGAAATGATCCGCATTTCCTTTCATATCGCCGCGAAACTCATCGCTGTGTTTCTCCACGCCAGTCAAAAACCAGGTAATTGGCTCCATAAAAGCATCATAGTT
This sequence comes from uncultured Lachnospiraceae bacterium, assembly GCA_947589455.1. Taxonomy (GTDB): domain Bacteria; phylum Bacillota; class Clostridia; order Lachnospirales; family Lachnospiraceae; genus Butyribacter. Next base: position 7,150 of record CANQCD010000069.1, read on the forward strand.
CATGACCGTGTCCCACTGGTCGCCCTGCAGCCAGTCTGTCGGATCGCCATAATGCTCCGCCAGCACGATCGCATTCGGATTCGCCTCTTTGACATTCCTGCGAAATTCTCTCCAGAAAAAATGGTTGTACTCACCGGAATGCCCCAGATCTGCAGCGACATCCAAACGCCAGCCATCCACATTATACGGCGGTGAAACCCATTTTCTTGCAATATGCATAACATACTGAAACAGTTCCGAAGATTCTTCATAGTTTAGCTTGGGAAGCGTGTCATGCCCCCACCATCCATCATAATATGTGTTATATGGCCACATATCCTCCCAAAACTTAAAATACGTACGATACGGACTGTCCGCCGCCACATAAGCGCCTTTTTCATAGCCTTCCGCATCCTCATAAATACATTCCCTGTCCAGCCATTTATTAAAAGAACCGCAGTGGTTGAAAACACCGTCCAGGATAACCTTCATGCCGCGCCTGTGGACTTCTTCCACAAACTCCGCAAAATAGCGGTTGCTCGCATCAAGATTCTCTTTATCTGTCACGCGGCAGATATAGCGCGTTGCAGCTTTATTGGGATGCGCCGGATCGCACAGATATTCCCCATTTTCCCCGCGTTTCAGCAGCTCGCCCTCATCTTTGACAATCTTGCACAAATGCGGGTCGATGTAATCATAATCCTGAATATCATATTTATGATTAGAAGGAGATACAAAAATCGGGTTAAAATAGATTACCTCAACTCCCAGATCCTGCAGATAATCAAGTTTCTGCCAGACTCCGGCAATGTCTCCTCCATAAAATTCACGCACTCCCATCTCAGCCGGATATTTATTCCAATCCGTTACCTTTGTCGTGCCCTCGCCAATATAAAAATATTCGTCTGTCTCTACATCGTTTGACGTATCGCCATTATAAAACCGGTCAGTATATATCTGGTAAAAAACAGCTCCCTTTGCCCAGTCAGGCGTCTTAAACGACGGCATGATCCAGAAATTATAATAATCATTCCTGTCATTGATCACACCAATGCTGTTGTAGTAGCACACAAGCGAACCGCTGTGAATCTCAAAATAATACTCCACACGGCTCGATTCCAGCTGGATTCCCGATTCATAGTAATCAAACAGCCGGTCGTCTGATACTTTCGTCATCCTCTGACGGTTTTCCCCACAAATCATATAAACAGCATCCACATTTTCTCTCCCAGTGCGAAACCGGATACGCACATAGTCATTTATCTCCGGCTCACTCGGGTAACGGTAACGAGACGTCCCGTCGCTGAAAAGCGCCTGCGGATTAAATACCATTGTCAGATTTTCTAAATATAACTGCGTTTTCATCGCGTGCGACATCTGGTGCAGCGAAACATTGATATCCATAACTCACCTCTCAAAACAGCCTGTTGTATAAATTCACACTTAATACTTTATCGCATTATCAGCTGATTGACAAGACATTTTCAGAACTTGGTTCAACAAAAACTCTCTGTTATTTTTATCTGGCTCTTCAATCACCAGTTCAAGCAGTCCTTTTAAAATCCTCCCTATTTCCGGTCCCGGCTTTACGCCGAGCTCTATAATATCGCTGCCTGTCACCGCAAGCTCTTTTAATTCCAGAGCCGGCTTCTCCTCCAAAATCTGTTGCCAGAGCGAAAGCGCAGTCATGACACGCTTTAATTTTGGTGCAAATGTCTCCGGATTTTGGGACAGGATATCGCTGAATTGTACCAGAAAAAGCAGCGGCATCATATCTCTGCCAATCTTTGCTCCTGCCCTGCGCACTGCCCTCTTGTCATCCGCAAACTGATAATCGTGCCAGCGCACCAGCCTTTTTACGGTACCGACGGTATCATTGTCAAAAGTCAGCCGCCGGAGTATTTTTCCCGCAATCTCCTCCCCTTTCTGGGGGTGTCCATAAAAATGACCTGTTCCATTTTCATCCAGAGTCATGGTCGACGGCTTTGCCACATCATGCAAAAGCATCGTAACGCACAGCATGACGTGCTGCTTTGCCGACAAGCGGTCTGCGATCGCCCGCCCTGCCTCCCGGATTTCCGGCGGCAGCTCTCCATCACTCCAGTTTCTGGAAGCAATCCCGAAAAAACAGTTCATCACTTCAACTGCCCGCATTGCATGTTCCCCTACCGTATAAATATGGTGATGATTTTTCTGATCCATCTCCATCATCCGATCAAATTCCGGCAGAAAAACTTTTGTCATTCCAGTATGATATGCCGTCCTAAGCTGTCCCGCCCCCTTTGCAACAAGAAGTTTTGTAATCTCTGTCCTGATTCGCTCTGCACTGATATCTTTTAGATTCCCGGCACGTTCCGCAATCGCCCGCCTTGTCTTTTCTTCTATCTCAAATCCGAGCTGTCCCGAAAACCGTACAGCCCGGAGCATCCGCAGCGCATCCTCATCAAATCGGTCTCCCGCATCTCCCACGCAGCGGATCACACCGCGTTCAATATCCTCAATCCCTCCAAAAATATCTACCAGCCCTCTTGTCTCATTATATGCCATCGCATTGATCGTAAAATCCCGGCGTTCCAGATCAAGCTGCAGATTGTCGGTAAATTCCACCGATCTCGGATGCCTGTTATCCTCATATTCACCGTCTATCCTGTAGGTTGTCACCTCATAGCCGACACGGTGGCACAAAACGGTCACAGTACCATGCTGAATCCCGGTATCTACCGTGTGCGGAAATAAGGCCTTTATCTCCTGCGGCAGCGCAGACGTTGTAATATCCCAGTCCTGCGGTATCCTTCCTAAAAGGATATCCCTGACGCAGCCGCCCACGGCGTATGCCTCATACCCCGCCTGTTCCAGCATATGAATAATATATTTTACATCCCCTGGCATCTCAATCGTCATGGCATCCTCCTCTTTTTACCACAGAGCTGATTCGGCGTTTGCGAAGCATTCCTTTCATCCATGTTCCCCTTTGCAACCTGCACAATGCAATACAAACACGCTTCCGCTATGATTTCAGAACTGGGAGCATCCTCAATCTTCACCGTCATTGCACAGATATCCTGCTCTTCACTTCTATTTTTTAGAACTGGAGCATCCTCGGTCTTTACCGTCATTGCGCAGATGTCCTGCTCCTCTCTTCTATTTTTTAGAACTGGAGCATTCTCAATCTTCACTATCATTGCGCAGATGCCCTGCTTTTCACTTCTATTTTTTAAAACAAAGATCATCCTCAATCTTCATCGTCATTGCACAGATATCCTGCTCTTCACTTCTATTTTTTCAGAACAGGGCTGGCGCACAGAAAAGAGTACGTCAGCCCCTGACACTGCCTCTGGCATATCCGGCTGCACGATTTCATAACAAAACCGCAACCTTTCCTGCCAGCATAAATCTAAAGATACTTCTTCAAATCTTCTGCTTTATCTGTCTGTTCCCATGGAAGATTTAAATCATTTCTTCCAAAATGCCCATATGCAGCAGTCTGCTTATAAATCGGACGGCGCAGGTCTAACATCTTAATAATCCCTGCCGGCCTTAAATCAAAATTCTCACGGATAATCTCCACCAGACGGATGTCAGCCAGTTTCCCAGTGCCAAAAGTATCGACCATAACGGATGTCGGCTGCGCCACGCCAATCGCATAGGAAAGCTGAATCTCACATTTCGCCGCAAGACCAGATGCAACAATATTTTTTGCCACATAACGCGCCGCATAAGCTGCGCTTCTGTCTACTTTCGTGCAATCCTTTCCAGAGAAAGCGCCGCCACCATGACGGGCGTAACCACCGTATGTATCTACAATAATCTTTCGCCCAGTTAATCCGCTGTCTCCATTTGGGCCTCCGATCACAAACCGCCCCGTCGGATTAATAAACACCTTTGTGCTCTCGTCAAACATCTCTGCCGGAAGCACAGGTTCTAATACTTCGCGTCGGATATCCTGATGGATCTGCTTCTGGCTGATCTCTGCTGCATGTTGTGTTGAGATGACTACCGCATTCAAATGCACCGGCCTGCCATTCTCATCATACTCGACAGATACCTGACTTTTCCCATCCGCACGGAGATACGGAAGCGTTCCGTTTTTGCGAACCTCCGTCAGCCTTTTCGTCAATCTGTGCGCCAGGGCGATCGGATACGGCATAAATTCCTCCGTCTCGCCTGTCGCATAACCAAACATCATTCCCTGGTCGCCGGCTCCAATCGCTTCGATCTCTTCCTCAGACATTGTATTTTCTCTTGCTTCCAATGCTTTATCGACACCCATTGCAATATCTGCGGACTGATTGTCTAAAAGTATTTTTACCTCACAGGTATCACAGTTAAATCCTTTCTCATCCGCATCATATCCAATTTCACGGATTGTCTCCCTGACAATCTTCTCATAATCTACTTTTGCCTTTGTAGAAATCTCGCCCATAACTAACACAAAATCTGTTGTGATCGCCGTCTCGCAGGCAACACGGCTCATCGGATCCTGCTCCATCAGTGCATCTAAAATCGCATCTGAAATATTGTCTGCAATCTTATCCGGATGTCCTTCCGTAACAGATTCCGATGTGAATAAAAATTTTTCCATGGTAATCCATCCTTTCTTTGCGTCTATGCGCATGGTATACAGGGTTCTCTTCCGATTAAGAACAAGGAGACACAGAAAAGTCCGACTTAAAATGCAATAAGCCGGACTTGATATTTACTTCAACTCCTCTTATTGTTCGATTTCTCGCTGAGATTGGCACCTTCCATACAAGATGGGGTTGCCGTGGTTTCACAGAGCCTTCACTCTCCGCCACTCTGAATAAGAGTTCCCTTTATTAAATTGTTCCTGACAGCTATCTGCTACTGTCAAAAAATAGTGTACCGCATTTGCATAGATACGTCAAGCGTAAAATTTTTTGAGTTTGTTTTGGGCTTTGTTTTTTTGAGTTTGTTTTTGGGAGTTTATTTTTTGACTTTATTTTTACAAAAAATTTTTCGGCTTTGTTTTTCTATTTTTTTGAGTTCCAAAAAATCTTTCAGTCCCTACATTTCCCTAAATTTTTACTTCAAATCATTTTTTAGATAAAACAATTGATTGCCTTGTGAGTTTCTATGCGGCGAAGATATATTATAATTAAAAGATTGCAAGAATCCCTTTATTGATCAGAATCTGCTTACAGTAAAATCAATCCATAGAATAACGTGTGCTTCGCACACTCTTGCGAATTAACAAAAACAAAATGCGAAGCACACGTTGCCGCGCCGGCCAGCGTCACGGAGTGATATTTTCCTTTGCTGATTGTGCGCATAAATATTTTTGCTTTATCGGAAACGAGAAGTTTCCGATAAAGCAAAAAACGGACGCTCGCCTGCATATATCACAGGCGCAGCGATCCGCTTTCCATCTGCTGGCTTTCCCAGCTACAATCTTCCACTTACAGCTTTCTCAGCTGCAACCTTCCAGCTACAGCTTTCTCAGCCGCAATCTTTTTGAAATACGCCTTTGATCTGTTATCCATTTTTATACAACAAATACCGGCTCATTCTGTATCTGCTGTGCGGCTGGTTATTTGACCACTGCTTTTTTCGCACCTTTTGCTTTGAAAAGCTTCTGGTATGCTTTTTTTACTTTCTTTGGCGCTTTGACTGTCAC
>CANQCD010000070.1 GCA_947589455.1 uncultured Lachnospiraceae bacterium
CCCGGCCGTCTCCATCCCAAAGTATCTGAACGCCGCTTTCCTCTCCCTGACCGGTTGTCTCCTTTTCAATCCATTCTCCCAGAAGTTCTGGCGTATCTTTGGCAAAAATATCTTCCACTGCGACGTGATACTCTGCCAGAGCCGAAACCAGCCGCATAACGTCAATCGAATTGCCGCCCAGTTCAAAAAAGGAATCCTTTCTCCCCACGGAAGAAATCTCTAAAATTTCCTCAAACAGCTGCGCAATCTTTTGTTCCAGATGGCTTTTTGGCGCCTCATACTGCTCTGTCCGTTCCCTCTCCGGCTTTTCCAGCGCCCTGACATCCAGTTTCCCGCTCTGGTTTAACGGCAGTTTCTGCAGCTGTGCGATCGCGTCAGGGATCATATAATACGGCAGTTTTCCTTTTAACTCCCTGCGCACAGATCCAATATCAATCTCTCCGTCTTCGCTGCCGACAATATATGCCGCCAGCATATTCTGCCCCTTTTCCTGAAAGCAGACGACAGCCGCCTCTGCGATCTGCGGTATCTCACAGAGACGCTGTTCTATCTCCGCCAGCTCAACGCGGAATCCCCGCAGTTTGACCTGACCGTCCATCCTGCCGTCATATAAAAGATTGCCGTCCTCTAAATATCTCCCCTGATCTCCTGTCCGGTAGAGTTTTCCCGGCCCGAACGGATTTTTGATAAAGCTTTTTTCCGTCAGTTCCGGCTGATTTAAATACCCTCTTGCCAGGCCTTCGCCCGCGATACAGATCTCTCCGCGCATCCCAATGCCGCAGAGTTTCTCTCCCTGCAGGACATATACTTTTTTGTTGGGGAGCGGTTTCCCGATCGGAACGCTTCCGGGCAAGGTCTTTCGGTAAGTATAGGCTGTCGCATTCACTGTCGCCTCGGTCGGCCCATAAGAATTTATCAAGAGCTCCGCTACCTCATTCCATCTTTCAAAAATTTCCCATCTTGCGGCGTCCCCGCCGCCGTCCACCAGCCGAAGCCCATGGAAATTCTCCGGGTGGAGCGCTCCCAGCATAACCGTTGTTGTCATCAATACCGTCACATCCTGCCTGTTACAATATCTCTCCAGCTCTTCTGCAGAACGCATTGTCTCCCTGTCAACCAGACATAACGTCCCCCCGGTCCCCAGCGTGTTAAAAATATCCCAGACAGACTGGTCAAAGACATAATTGGCAAGCTGCAGCACAACGTCTTCCGGACAGAAACCGTAAAAATCTGCATTGGCATATATCATATTGCTCAAATCGCCATGTGTGATAACAACTCCTTTGGGGCGTCCGCTGGTTCCCGATGTATAGATCATATACGCAGCCCTCTCCGCCCAATCAGCCTCCGCATCAAAAAGCTCCTGCTCCCTGACGCCAAATCCTTCCCTGCGATCTGCAGATAATGTGCGCTCCGCCAGTTCCTCCACCTGCAGTTTTAAAATCTGCACCGGAATGGCAAGATTTTCCGCCATCTTTTGCATTTCCTGTTCCCGCGCACGATTGGACGGCACGCTGAGGAAAACAGCTTCCGGCCGGCAGTCCTCCAGGATATACAAGATCCTGTCTTCCGGATATTCTATGTCAATCGGTACATAGGCGGCGCCGGAAAGCAGCGTCCCAACGATTGCCACGATCATCTCCAGACCGCGCTCTGCCAGGATCGCCACAAAACGTTCTCCCCCGCATCCTAATTTTTCCGCCGCTTTTTTCCCCTCTTCGTAAAGAGTCTGGTACGTCATTGTCTGTCCGAAAAACCGGACAGCAATATCATCCGGCCTTGTCTCTGCAAACTCTTTGAGCATGACCGGAAAACTCTTCTGCGGATACGATACTTTCTTGCCGGAAAAATCTCCCAGCATATGCGCCCTCTCATCCTCTGTGATCACAGAAAGCGCAGACACGCTCTGCTCCGGATCCTCTGCGATCTCAAACAGGATTTTTTCTATGCGCCCCGCTAAGCGCCGCATCTGTTTTTCCTGATATCTGGCGCTGTCATATAAAAGATTCAACGTCAGCTTTCCCTGTTCTTCTACGAAAAATGTCACCGGGTAATTTGTCTCTTCCCGCAATGTCTCCACTGTAAAACTGCTGTCTTCCTCCTCTGAGACATAATAATTTTCATAGACAAACAACGTCTGGATCAGCGCCTCTCCCAGACCTGTCATACTCTGGATCTTCGACAGGGCGGCATCCTCATACGGAATGGAAGCAACCGACTTTTCCTGCTGCTGCAGCAAAAGCTCTCTGACCGACTGCCCCTCTGTGACATTGACGCGCACAGGGACTGTGTTGATAAACAGCCCGACTGCCTGCTCCATTCCCTGTAAATCAATATTTCTTCCAGATACTGTCTTTCCAAATACAACATCTTCTATATTATTTTCTCTCTGTAGTAAAATCCCCCATACCGTCTCAAACAGAGTGCTCATCGTAATGCCAAGCCGCACCGTCAGCTGCTGCAGCTTCTCTGCATCCGGCGCGGCAAGTTCCGACTTCCATACGCAGCACTGGGAACTGGTCTCTTCTGCGATGCTGTCTGGCAGGATAGAACCTCCCTCGCCGCAGCCATCCAGATAATCATTCCAATAGTCTAAAGCTTCCTCTCCACTACGGTTTTGCCGATACGCCAGATAGGAAGAATAACTGCATGACCTGCCGCACTCTTCCATGACGAGCCGTCTCATTTCCTCCATGCTTTTTCCAGCGCGCAGCAGGCGGTAATACCGTTCCAGATCGTATATCAGCACAGGAAAACTCCATCCGTCTAAGATAATATGGTGCTGCGTCACCAGAAGCTCTGCTCCCTCTCCATCCTTCTCTGGAAAAGCAAGCACGCGGAGCAAACTGTCCTCCGACAGGGAAAAATGTCTTTCACATTCCGTTTTCCGGTATTCTTCCAGCGTTCCGTCTTCTATCACTTCAAAGTAAATCTCTCGTTCTTTCCAGATAACCTGATAAGCCTGCGTAAGCCCCCTGTGGAAAAAACTGGTGCGCAGCGCCTGGTGTTTCGCCGAGAGAAGCTGCAGCCCCTTCTCCATGCAGGAAGCGTCCCATCCGCCCCGGACTTTTACCAGATCCTGCAGGACATATTCCGTTGTATCCGGTTTTGCCATCCAATGGTACAGCATTCCCTCCTGCAGGGGAGTCAGATGGAAAATCTGCTCGCAGTCTTCCGGGCGGAATGCCTGACACAGAACCTTCCAGTCTTTCACAGAAACTGTCCCCGGCTCACTGACATCAGACGGCGTAAGAACCGCCCCCCTGTCTTCCTGTTCTTCGCCAAACGCTCTTATCTCCTCTACAAATCCATCCAGGAATCCAGAAACCCGTCCTGCATCCATCTGATTGTCATAAGTGCATAAAATCTCCAAACCGCCGCCTGTCAGGCGCAGATTAAACGAAACCGTCCGTTTATCTCCGTTTTCCGGATGGATCTCTGTCCCGAACACCTCGTCGCAAACCCGCAGCCCGTTAAATTCCGCCGTCTGCCCCTCGCCGAGATAGTTAAAGACAATCCCTCCGGGAATCAGCCGTTTTCCATACTTCTGGCAATAAAGCCCATATCCTGTCCCCTCGTCCGGCACACTCAAAAGCTTCTCTTTGCAGCTGATCACCTGCTCTTCCAAATCTTCGCAATAATTTAACATCAGCGGATATACCGCCGTAAACCATCCGGCTGTCCGCTCCGTCTGCACCTTCTCGTGCAGCGTCCGGCGCCCGTGGCTCTCCAGATATACCGGACACGCCCCAATGCCAAACTGTTCTTTCAGGCAGTGGGAAAGCGCGGAAAGGAGCAGTGCGTCCAGCCTGCAGTGATAACGTTTTTTAGCCTTTTGCTGCAGCTGTTCCGATATCTTTTTGGGAACCATTGCTTTTATTGTAGTAAATCCTTTCCTGTCGTTTTCTTCCAAAAAGCATTCTTCAACAGGGGCTGCCGCTTCAATCTGTCCTGCGACTTTGCTCCAATATTTTTCTTCCCGTTCAAACGCCCGGCTGTCTCTGTATTGCTCCTGCAAAAAACTCCACTCGCCAAACGACGCCGTTTTTGCCGGGAGATGGACGTCACGCAATTCTCCCTCTTTGGCAGCACGGTAGAGTGCGGCAAAGTCTTCCAGGTAAATCCCCCAGGACACTTCATCTACTGCAGCGTGATGTATCACAAGAAGCAGTTTGTCTTTTCCCCCCGCCGCTGCATGGAACAGGTGGGCGCGGAGTAACATCCCATCGGCAAGGCAAAGAGATGCCTGACATGTTTCACACTGGCGGATAAAAGCATCTCTTGTCGGACTGTCCTGCTCTGTAAAAATATCTGCATCCAGAAAAGATTCTGTCACGGCCGCTTCCGGCGCCTCGTCTTCCGGGCGGATTTTAAGCCGGATTTTCTGTCCGCTCTCTTTCTCTGGCAAGCCTTGCGATCCTGTGCTCTGCCCGCTCTCTCCCTCTGGCAAGCCTGGCGCCTCTTTGCTTTGTCCGCTCTCTTCTGTATAGGCGCGGAGCATATCATGACGACAGACTAACGCATTCACTGCATCCTTGACTGCGTCAAAATCCGCCGGCTCTGTAAATTCCAGCACAACAGACTGGTTATAATGATCCGGATACGGCATTTCCGCCGCAAAAAAGTCCCACAAAACCGGAGTCAGGCACACCTCTCTCCTCTCTTCATAAGTCTGGACTGACTCTTGTCTGGAAAGATGTGCCGCCAGACGGCTGATCGTGCGGTCTTTCAAAAGCGTCTGAACCTCTGCAGCATACCCCAGCTCGCGCAGACGCGACACCATGCGGATTGCCTTAATCGAATCGCCGCCCAGCTCATAAAAATCATCCGTAATGCCTGCACGGGAAATATTTAAAATCTCTTCCCAGACCTGCACACACGCCTTTTGTTCTTCCGTCTCCGGCGGAACATATTCCCTCGCCCCCGCAAATTCCGGTTCTGGCAGGGAACGCTTATCTATTTTTCCATTGACTGTCAGCGGCATCTTTTCCAGACGGACAAGCGCATGTGGCACCATATAATACGGCAGCTTTTCTCCTAAGATTTCTTTTAATTCCGCCGGTTCTAAGGAACCGTCCGCCGTATAATATCCGCAGAGCCATTTATCGCCGCTGTCCGCCGTCTTTACTATGACGACTGCCTCGCGCACCTGCCCAACCTCTGACATCTGCGCTTCGATTTCTCCCAGCTCCATACGGAAACCGCGTACTTTTACCTGGTTATCCATACGCCCCAAAAACTCAATATTGCCGTCTGGCAGATAGCGCGCCACATCGCCGCTGCGGTACATCCTTCCCTCGCCAAACGGATTTTTCACATATTTTTCTGCCGTCAATTCCTCACGGTTCCAATATCCCCTGGTCACGCCGGCTCCGGCGATACACAGCTCTCCCGGCACGCCGACGCCGCAAAGCTCTGTCCCATTAAGAATATATACCTGTGTATTAGGAATCGCCTTTCCGATTGGGACCGACGTCCCCTCCTTCCCCTGATAAAGGTAGCTGGTCGCATTCACCGTCGTCTCTGTCGGACCATATGTATTAAATACCATCCGCCCCGGAAGCCACTGGCGCAGCAAAGCCGCGGATGGAGCCTCCCCGCCGACATCCAAAAGGCGCAGCCCCGGAAGCTTCTCCGGATGAAGCACACGCAAAAATCCCGGCGTTAAGGACGCCACTGTCACTCCCTTCTGGCCACAGTATCTCTCTAACTGCTCCGGTTCTTTGACGATCTCCGGAGGAATCAGGCACAATGTCCCGCCGAGGTACAAGATATGGAAAATATCCCAGACTGACTGGTCAAATACAAAATTGGCAAACTGCAGGACGCAGTCTTTTTCTGTCAGCTGATAAATCTCGGTATACGCCTCTAGCAGGTTGACGAGCTGACGGTGCTCGACCATAACCCCTTTTGGCGTACCTGTCGTGCCTGATGTATAGATCATATAAGCAATCTGGCTCTGGCTGATCTGAGGGAGACAGCTGCTTTCCTGACCGCGATCCTTCCGCACCGCAGCCGTCTCCTGCTCCCCGCCGGTTTTTTCATATGACGAAGCCTGACCGCTTTCATTGATCCTGTCGCATACCAGCTCTCCCTGGCTGCCAATCTCCGCCCGCAATACCGGTATCTCCCGCTCCGACGCCCAGTTAAGATGATCCCGCCCAAGGGATGCGCCGCACACTAAGATCGCTTCCGGCTTGCAGTCATCAAGGATAAAACGGATCCGCTCCTCAGGATATTCCGGCGATATCGGCACATAAGCCATTCCCGCCTTTAACACGCCAAAAACAGACACGATCATCTCCAGACCGCGCTCTGCAAATACAGCGCAAAACGTTTCAGGACCGCCATCTGTTTCCCGTAGAATCTCTTCTGCAAGACAGTCTGAAAAATAATGAAGTTCTCTATAATTTAACTGTCTGTCTCCAAAAAAGACTGCCGCTTTTTCCGGGATTTCCCCGGCATGGCGCCGCACAGCGTCCACCACCGTATCTCCCGGCAGCTCTTTTTCATCCCCCTGAAATATGTTTAGCAGAAGGTCTCTCTCCTCATCGGAAATCATAGTAAGCGCCTCCAAAGGCAAACTGTCCTTTAAAAGACACTTTTCTGCCAGGGTTTGATAATGAGACAGCATCCACTGCACCGTGGCTTCTTCAAACAGATCGGTATCATATTCCAAATCCAGGCGATACTCTCCCTCTATCCATTCTGCCTCCAGAGTCAGGTCATACATTGCGCTATCAGTCTCTGGAAAACGCAATTCTGTCCTCATCCCATCGATTGGCTCCTGCTCCCTCTGAAAACTCTGCATCACAAAGAGAACGTCAAACAGCAGATTCCCAGACAACGTCCTGTCAACATCCAAATCCTTTGCGATCTCCTCTAACGGATAAGCCTGGTGCTCCTGCGTAAAAAGGACGCGTTCCTTTACCTGCGACAGAAGTTCTGCAAATGTCATCTGCCCTTCCACATCTACTGCAACCGGAACCGTGTTGACAAACATCCCCTGCATCTGCTCCAGCTCCCACCGGCTGCGCCCCGCCATAACAGTACCCGTCACAATCTCTTTCTGTCCTGTATATTGATACAGCAGCAAAAACCAGACGGCATACAAATACATATATTCCGTCACCCCATGTTCCCTACAGTACTCTGTAAGGCGCTCCGACCATTCCCGTGCCAGCGCGCCGCGCACAATCTTTCCCCTGTGGCGCTTTTCTGCCGGGCGCGGTTTATCTGTCTTTAATTCCAGCGCCGGAAGTTCTCCGGAAAGCATTGTTTTCCAAGCCTTCCGGTGCGCTGAAAAGTCAATTCGTTTTTCCCAGGCAGCATACTCCTTGTACTGAAACGGCAGAGTCTGCAGTTTTTCTCCCCGGCAGCATCTGCAAAGCTCCTGCACAAACAGTTCCATGCTGCTGCCATCGCTGATAATGTGATGCCAATCCATAGACAACACAGAAGAGCCGTCTTCCTCTCTTAAATTCCAGTGGAACAGCGGCGCTTGTTCCATATCGAATGGGCTAAGAATCGCCGTTTCCTCCACATATGCCGCAGCTACCGCCTGATGCACCCACTCTCGCAGCGCCTCCTCCTCTGCCATGCCGCGGTACGGCAAAGCATCCATATCCGGCATGATCTGCTGCCGCAGCACCCCATCTTCCATCACAAAAGCCGTCCTCAACGGCTCATGGCGCAGAAATAACATCTCCAACGCCTCTGCCACGCGCTCTTTGCCAAGCTTTCCCTCACAGAAAATCTCCGCCGGAAGATGATAGCTGTAATCCTTCTCCCCGCAGAGACTCTGCGCCGTATAAATCCGAAGCTGCGCGCTGCTCACCGGATAATATTTCTGATGTTCCAACAAAGAAAGCCCCGACGCCCCACTCTGGTCGTCGCCTGCTTTTTCAAGACATTCTGCCAGTTCCCGCACTACCGGATGTTCCAGAATCTGCTGCATTGTGATTGATCTGCCGGAACGCTCCTGCAGTAAGAACAAAAGCTTTGCAGCCAGTAAAGAATGTCCGCCCAGCCGCAGGAAATCATCCTCTCTTCCCACCTGTCCTACCCCAAGTATCTCTTCATAGGCCTCGGCCGCGAGACATTCCATTTCTCCCTGCGGCGGCTGATAATCCGCTTTTCCACGGTTCCACTCCGGCTGCGGCAGTCTTTTTTTATCCACTTTTCCATTTGTATTTAAAGGAATCTCCTCTATGCGGATAAAAAAAGAAGGGATCATATAGGAAGGGCTGCTCTCCGACATTATTTTTTTCATTTCTTCCTCGTCTAACTCTTCCTCCGACACATAATATGCCGCCAGATATTTCTCTTCCCCCTGCTCTGCCACAGATACAGTCGCATCTAAAACTCCCGGACACTGGCGCAGTACGCTCTCCACCTCCGCCGGCTCAATCCGAAATCCCCGAATCTTAACCTGGCTGTCCGCTCTTCCCAGATATTCCAGAAGCCCGTCGCTGCGGTACCGGACAAGGTCGCCGGTATGATACAGCCTTCCATATTCCTCTCTGTCGTCAAACGGATTTTTTGTATAAACCTGCGCTGTCTGTTCCGGCTTATTTAAATATCCCCTTGCAATGTGGGGACCCGCCGCGCAAAGTTCGCCGGTTTCTCCCGGCTCGACACGGTTTCCCTCCGCATCCAGGACATAGATCTCCACCTCGTCCAACGGCTTTCCAATCGGCACATTTCTGTTGTCGTATTCCGTTACCGGATAGATTGTCAAAAGAATCGTCCCCTCTGTCGGGCCATATCCATTGTGAAGCTGATATCCTTCCGGCGGATGGATTGGCGCCAGAGCCTCTCCCGCCACTGTCAGGTGGCGCAGGGAATGGTTCTTTGTATGTGCCACAAACTGTCGTCCCAGCTGTGTCGTAATAGAACAATGCGTAATCCCATTTTCCTCAAAATATTGGTTTAATGCGATCAGGTCTGTTCTTATCTCACCTGGTATAATATATACTGACGCCCCAGATGCAAGCGGCATAAACAGCTCCATCATCGACACGTCAAACACAAAACTCGCATGTTGTCCCATGCGGCAAGTCTCATCGACCTCATAATAATGCTGATACCATTTACAGAATGACAAAATATTTCCATGCTCCAGCATAACTCCTTTCGGCTCACCCGTGGAACCGGAAGTATACAAAAGCACAAACAGATCGTCCGGACAGATTGCAGCCTGAATGCGCAGCAGCGCTTCCTTTTCAGCAGGAGCAGCAGAAGGCAGGGACGGAATCTCTTCCATCAAAAGTGTCTCTCTCCCCACCCCCTGAAGCATATTTTGATATTCTTTTGCCACGATCACCAGCGCGCTATCCGCATCCTCTATCATATAACGGATCCTTTTTACCGGATGCGACGCATCTAACGGCTGATATGCGGCGCCTGTTTTTAAAATTCCCAGCGCCGTGATCAACATATACTCACATCTCGGAATCAGGACAGACACCACACTGCCCCGGCCAATTCCTCTTTCCCTCAATCTCTGCGCCAGTGCATCTGTCAACTCCCATAGCTCTCGATAGGAAAAACGTTTCTGTCCAAAAACCAGAGCGGTATTCTCCGGTATCCTCAATACCTGTCTTTGTATCCGACTGATTATCGTTGTTTCTTGTTCCATCTTGTAGCCCCTCTCACCTTTTCTGCCTATTATTCTGCTTTTTTATCATTGTTTCTTGTTCCATCTTGTAGCCCCTCTCACCTTTCCTGCCTATTATTCTGCTTTTTTATCGTTATTTCTTGTTCCATCTTACAGTTATTTCAGACCTGACAGTTATGTATTATTTTCCCTGGCGGTAATCAACGTTTCAAGCAATCCCTTTCTCTTGCCGTATCCACCTTATAGGGTACATGATACATCCCCTCTTAAGCTTTCCCTCCTGTTATCCTGTCTTTAGCGGTAAATGGCGTCTATAATCTGTAGATTTTCAAAGGAAACAGGAAAATCGATTGTCTGTGCCATCTTAAAGTTCATAAAAATCTTCGGCGTGCTCTCACATATCGGATCGAGTTTGTCAAAAGCAGTCCCATCTTCATGGTAGGAACGGATCTGGCTGACCACATGATAAGCCTGCTCCGAGTAATCTACCAGAGATACGCCAAACAGTGCGCCGTATTGAACCGGCGTCACATCATCCTGTGCCAGCGTTGGAATCCCTGCCGGCACCACAGAATCCTCCAGAAGCTCCTGCAGCTTATTGACATAATCAATCGAAGAAACAGTAATATAAAGGGTATCGATACCCTCGTCAACCAGTTCGCGGTACGCCTGCTTTAACTGTCTGTAATAACGCGCCTGCTCTTTTGCCTTTGATGATTTTGGCTCATCGACATGCCGGACCACAATCTCGAATCCCAGTTTTTCCGACTCTTCCTTGATAGAATCAATCGCCGAATAAGTATATGCCGCTTCGGAATCCTCATAGACCAGTCCCAGCTTTTTAAACTGCAGGAATTTATATCCCGCCTCGATCTGTCTCTTATAGCTGGTCGTATCAAGCAGTGCAAACGTACGGTCGTCTCCTGGATCTGTCTCGCTTTTTACAATGCCGGATGCGATCGGATCTGCCGCCAGCAGCACCATATATTTATTTTTCTTTTCGTTCTCTTTAAAATATGTGCCTGCAGAAGTTCCCATGACAAGCATAAGGTCGATATCCTGTCTGCCGATCATTTCCGGATAATCCTTTTCCTCCATGGCGCTCATATCGAAAAAAACATCCCTGACAAACTCATATCTCCTGTCGTCTGTCATGTTGTCGCAGATAGCGTTCCACAGTTTTTCTGTATCCCCCTTCCGATAGGATTGGTCGTAATCAACGCCCTCGTAATTCTCCTCGACAAAGCCAGCCTTTATGCTGCCCTCCGCCTCAAACTCCTTTGCCATCATTAAAATCTGCTGCGCAAAAGAAGAATATTCACGCACCTGCGCATAGCCAATCCGCAGCGGCCGCGCGGTGGAATTTCCATCTGCAGCGCCGTCCTGACGCTGTCCAAAAACTGCCGCAATACCAACTACAAAAAGCAGCAGGACAATCCTAATTATTTTTTTCATCTTCATGCCTTCTTTTCCCCCTTCCGAAACGTCAGCGCTTCTGTCAGCGCATAGGCAAGCAATCCTGCGAGCAGGACAACGACAATGCTTCCTGTTGCAGCGGCCGCGCCTGACGACAACCGCAGCGTAACTACGATCGGTCCGATCACCATCGCAACTTTTCCGAAGAACAGCTGCAGCTGCGTGCTCCGCTCTGTAACAGTATTTTCCACGCCATCCAGGACAGAATCGATCACAACCATTCCAAAACTATCCCACAAACTGGTAAGTACCAGCGCAAGGATGGCTGTCAGGACACTTGGGAACACAACAAACAACCCAATGCTTATCGTCTGTAGCACGACATACACAATCGTCGCTTTCTTTGCATTTATATGTTTCGTCACCCACTCTGAGACCGGATCGGTCAAATAGGCGATCACCAGATAATTTAACATCAGACATCCCGATATGATTGAATTGGAAAATCCAATCTCGTCGCCATACAACGGGAACGTATATCCCACATAGAGCGTTGCAATATAGATCGGCACGATCAAAAACAACATACAAAACAATACTTTCGGAATCCTTAACTGCTTGACGGCATCCAAGAACGAACTCTTTTCCGCTTTCCTGTCATTAGAAAATCCGGCAAAGGAAATCAAGAGCAGGCACAGGATTCCCAATACTGCCCCCAGGATAAATACCAGCCGATAGGAAGCCGCATCCGCTACCAGCCCTCCGACCACGACGCTGCAACAGATACCCAGGTTGATCGTGGCAAGATAAGTGACCAGAATCTTATTATGCATCTCCTGGCTCTCCTGGGCAGAGGCGAGCATACGGATTGCATTGATCACCAGACCATCACAAAATCCAAAGATAAAACGCGCTACAATCAGGATTGGAAGATTGACTGCCAGCGCACACAGGATATATCCCGCCACGCCCATCAGAAGCCCTAACCGGATGGTCCGCTTCATGCCCATTTTTGAGATCAGGTAACTGCACAAAAACAGGCCAAGCACAATCGCCAGAGAATACATCGTATTCGGGAGTCCGCTTAAAAAGGAGCTCTGTCCGTTCAAATCCATCTTTTGATACAGCCTGCTGCTCAAGATAGAGATAAATCCGCTGTCAAGCGAAAATGCAATTCCTGAAATAAATACAAACAGCCGGAATCCGGGCAGGTAAACCTTGTTTGGCTCTCTGGTCTCCCTCTGCCTGTAATGTCCTGTAATACAGGCGATCATCTCCAGACTGATAAAAAATGTAACCAGCAGGAGGATGATAATATCAATACAATTATTAATGATCCGCTGCCTGATCTCTTTCTGATTGATCTTGCAGACAACTGACAGCCTGGTCTTCTCCTTGTCAGACAGACGAATCTCGTGGATCCACTGCGATGAAGCCGTCGGTTCTTCTTCGATCGACAGCCCCGACATTTCTGATACATTCTGTACCAGGTGCTTTAAATAGCTGTCCATCCCTGTCATCTCGTCATACGCAATCCCTTTTTTTATGACGTCGTCAATATCGCTCTTCAC
>CANQCD010000071.1 GCA_947589455.1 uncultured Lachnospiraceae bacterium
CTATTATCAGATTTTTTTACGATAAATTCAGCTATTATACTTTGAACATATTCTGAATCTAGACATTCTTTATAAAAAATATCAGGAAATAGGCGGGATTGTACATACCCATTCACCGGAAGCGACAGCATGGGCACAGGCGGGAAGAGGGATTCCTCTGTATGGGACGACACATGCAGATTATTTTCTGGGAGAGATTCCCTGTGCCAGGAGCCTGACAAAAGAGGAGATTGACGGAGAATATGAAAAGAATACCGGGCTTGTTATCATAGAAACGTTTGAGACACGCGGCATCAATCCGATGTACACGCCGGCGGTTCTCTGCACGAACCATGGACCATTTGCATGGGGAAAAGATGCACAAGAGGCCGTGCACAATGCGGTAGTCCTGGAAGAAGTGGCGAAGATGGCGGCAAAGACCGAGCAGTTAAATCCGCAGGTCTGTCCGGCGCCGGATGCGATCCGGGACAGACATTTCTTCCGGAAACATGGAGAAAATGCATACTATGGACAGGTAATTGACCAGAAGCAGACAAATGTGTTACAATAGGATATCATGTGGAAAATTTTTATCCAGGAAAAGAGGAAGTAAACATGGGATTATTGCAATCTTGGCGAGAATACGCATACGGGGGAAATATGAGTTCAAAAGAAGGAAAAGCATTATGGAAGAGATATTTTGATGCAGAACAGGCAGTGTACGAGCAGCTTTTAGAAAATCCAGACGAGGTGGTAAGCGGTACAGTGGAAGAATTGGCGAAGAAGTACAATATGAGCCTGGATTACATGGTTGGTTTCTTAGATGGGATCAATGACAGCTTAAAGACGCCAAATCCCATTGAGGAGATGGAAGAAGATACCTTTGTGACTTTGGATTTTGACTTGGAAAAATTATACTGCAACATGGTAGACGCAAGGGCAAAATGGCTGTACGAACTGCCACAGTGGGATAAGCTGCTGTCTGAGGAGCGCAGGAAAGAATTGTACTGGATGCAAAAGAGATCGGGAACAGTAGTTAAAGAAAAGAAAATCGGGCGCAACGATCCGTGTCCGTGCGGAAGCGGCAAAAAATATAAAAAATGCTGTGGAGCGGCCGTGTGATTGACAGCGTTAAAACGCAGGATGTTTTGATGGAGGCTGGTATAGGATGCAGAGCGAGAACGAACAACAGAAATGGAAGCGTTATGAGTTTCTTTTTGAGGGGACAAAGGATTTGATCTTTTACTTTTCCCGCAGCGGAGAAGTGACAGAGGCAAACCATAATGTCTATGAAGAGCTGGGCTACGAGAAAGAGGATACGATCCTGATACAGGATGCGCTGCGCACCTGTGTCAAGGAAGTAGACGGCGGGCTGGTTTTTCAGGACAGCGTTGTGGGCGGCAGTTATGAATGTCCTTTGTACCGGAAGAACCAAACCTGCTTTCCAGTTCAGGTCCGCATAGAGAGGATGGCGGACGACGCCGGTGTTTACGGCGTCTGCCGTGCGAGCAGCGTCTGGCAGGAAAGGGATGCCAAGAGAAAGCTGGATGTGGCCAAGGGAGAAGTGGAAGAGGCGCAGAAAGAGCGCAATGAGATGGTGGCAAATGTCACTCATGAGCTCCGTACTCCTGTCAACGGGGTAATGGGGCTGGCGCAGAATCTTTTGGACACAGAGCTTGACGCAGAGCAGAGAGAAACGGTAGAGCTGATTGACCGCTGCTGCAAGAATATGATAAAGATTATCAATAATATTCTTGATTTTTCCAAAATCCAGGCTGGCAAGTTTACGATTGAAAATAAGGAGTTCAGCTTCCATCGGATGATGGATGAGATCATAAAAATGAATAAACCGGCAGTAGACGAGAAAGGCCTGCGGCTGGTGTGCAATGTGACAGAAGACATTCCGGATCAGATGATTGGTGATGAGCTGCGGCTGACGCAGGTGTTAAACAATCTGTTATCCAATGCGATCAAGTTTACCTCGATCGGTCAGGTTGTTGTAAATGTCATAAAGAGCATGGATTTGCCGGATGACGGGATTGAGCTGTTTTTTATGGTGATTGATTCCGGGATCGGCATTGCAGATAACGAAAGAGATAAGCTGTTTAAAAGTTTTTCACAGGTAGATGCATCGATCACTAGAAAGTTTGGCGGCACAGGTCTTGGCCTGAGCATCGTGAAGAGTCTGGTGCAGATGATGGGCGGCGATATTAATGTAGAGAGCGAAAAAGGAAAGGGAAGCACGTTTTCTTTTTCTGTCCATCTGAAAAAAGTCAAGGAGCAGGAGCAGAGCGACACGCCGGAGACGTCAGAACCATTGGCGTTCTCCTTTAACCTTGGCGCGGGGGGCGAAGAGGAAGAAAATCAGGATGAGATTTTCCGTCTTGGTTCGGAAGAGAATATAAAAGAGATTGATTCCAATATGGAGAGGGTTGTGCTCTGTATTGAGATGGAAAACTGGGAGAGGGCAAATGCTTTTGCGGAAAACATCAAGCAGCTGGTAGCTGACGATCCGATGAATTTGAAACGGAAGGCATTCCGGCTTCAGATGACACTGCGCAAGGGAGAACACGATCCCTCTATGGACGACTATTTAGTATTAAAAGAAGCAATTAATGAATTTAAGAAATCTCTATAATACATATTGATTTAGAAGAGATGGGAGATGGTGGTCAGTGACAAATACATCAGGAAATGAGAGCGCAAACATCCTAATTGTGGACGATGTGCCGGCAAATCTTGTGATTTTGTCTGAAATGATAAAAGAATTAGGATATGTGCCGAGACCGGTTACAAGTGTGAAACAGGCGCAGGCGGCGATTGAGAAAAAAATGCCAAACCTGATCTTGCTGGATGTTTCCATGCCGGATATTACTGGATTTGAATATTGTGCGATGCTGAAAGCAGACGTTAAGACAAGAGATATACCAATCATCTTTATCTCTGCTCTGGATTCGCTGGATGACAAGGTCAAAGGCTTTAAGCTGGGCGGGGTGGATTATATCGCGAAGCCGTTTGAGAAGGCGGAGGTCACAGTGCGCCTTGCAACGCATTTAAAAATATACCGGATGCAGCAGGAGCTGGAATCCTACAACCGGCGTCTTCATAAAATGGTAAACGATCAGATGCTGCTGGTTGCAGAGGAGCAAAAAAATATCTTACATGCGCTTGCAAATCTGGTCGAGGCGAAAGAGGATCCAACCGGCAGCCATTTGCGGATGGTGGGGACGAATTGCAGGTTATTGGCGATCAGTCTGCAGTTTTCGCCCAAATTTGACAAGGAGATCACATCTTCTTTTGTTGATGAGATTGAGCTTGCTTCACAACTACATGACATTGGTTTTATTGCAATCAAGGATACTGTACAGTACAAACAGGAAAAATTGACGCCGGAAGAATGGGATGAGATCAAGACGCATCCTGTCATTGGCGCTAAGCATTTGGAGGATATTTACCAGCAGAGCACAAAGAACGATTTTATGAGAATGGCGATCGACATTGCCAGATACCACCATGAAAAATGGGATGGCAGCGGATATCCGGAGGGACTTTCCGGCGAGGATATCCCATTGCCGGCAAGGATTGTAAAGATCATTGACTGTTTTGATGCGCTCAACAGAGACAGGTGCTATCGCCCTGCATACAGCATGGAAGAGAGCCTGTCTATTATGAAAGAGGGGATTGGGACGGAATTTGATCCGGAGATCATGGATATTTTTATGAAGATACAAAAGCAGCTAAAAAGCGAACATTCTGAATAAGCGATGTATGGGGGAATACGATAGGGGAACTGTCCAGTGGTAATCTGGAGACAGCGCAGCAGGACAAAAAGACAGGCGATAGAAAAGTTATTTTTGGACAGTTCCTAAGAATAAAATGAGATAGGAGGATTGATGTGATGGACTCCATGACAGAGATGTTTTATGATGAAAGTAATGAAATTTTTCAGGACATGAGAAGGAGTCTGCTGATGGATGCGGGGAGCAGCAGTTATGGACAGGAAGTTGTAATGAGTATCTTCCGCAGCGTACATACCTTAAAAGCGGATTCTACGATGATGTTATATGAAAATATGGCGTCAGTCAGCCGGATATTAGAAAGTCTTTTGTATTGCTTCCGCGGACAGGGCAGAAAGATCACAGATAAAGAGCGTTTTAAGGAAATTATCTGTGAATATTTGGACTTCTTCGAAAAAGAGACGGATAAGCTGGCACATGGAGACGTCCCACACGGGAGCGCCGCTTCATTAGAGGAAAAGATCAATCAGTATATCGCTGAGGTGAAAGCAGAATCAGGCGGGGAAGAGGAAAAAGAGGCGCCTGCAGAGAAGGAGAAACCGAAGCGGCAGGTATATTATATCCCCAGCGCACAGGAGGAAAAACCAGAGCAGAAAAAGGATGGCGAAGACGTGGCTGCTACGCGCCAGCATAAAAAGAAATATATGATTTCTGAGACAGAGCGTGATAAGATACTGCATAGTATTCGCAGCCTGGTACGAATTAACAGCAGTCTGGAATATGCCCTGGTCGGTCTGGACAATGGGATTTTTTCCAGGGAACAGTTAAATAAACTGCGGGAAATCGAAGAGGATCTGACGGCGGTGAAGAAGTATCTGGCGAATACGGACTTTGTTCCGGTGGCGAGAAAGTTAGAGATTGTCGTGGATGAGATGTCGCAGAAGCTGGGTAAGCCGGTTAAACTCCTGGTAAAAGGAGAGGAGACTTTGGTTGAGCGGGAAATGCGTGAAAAGATTTCCAGCGCGCTGATCCATATTGTGCGAAACGCTGTAGACCACGGCATTGAGGATGAGGAGACGAGAGAACGTCTTGGCAAATCGCCGATGGGTCTGATCAAATTAAAATTTTCAACAGAGGATGGTATGCTCAAGATTTCTGTCAAGGATGACGGCTGTGGCATCAATACGGCGAAAGTGTTGAAAAGCGCAAAAGAACGTGGGCTTTTGACAAAACCAGAAGAAGAATACTCAGAGAGGGAGATTACCAGCCTGATCCTGATTAATGGATTGTCCACCGCGAAGGAAGACGGAGATTATTCGGGAAGAGGAGTCGGGATGGACGTTATCAACCACAATGTCAGAGAGCTTGGCGGGAAATTAAAGATTTCCAGCAGCGAAGGGATTGGAACGACTATCACAATGAAATTTTAGAAGATTAAAAATGGGAATGCAGACCGCATTCCCATTTTTAATCTGAAAGCTGATTAGATTAATTGCATTTGTACATCCTTTGTGAGGATATCTGTGTAGCTGAATGAAATTTTCTGTTTCGTGTCGTCTAGTTTATTGATGACTTCAACCAAAAAAATACTCGGATAAGTCTCGCTGATGATTCCCTCTGTGACGTCAATTTTATGTCTTCCCCGGTTTGCGCGGATCTTCACCTTGCTCCCGATATTTTTATCGACTGAGATTTTTACTCTTTTAATATCTGTCTGACTCATTTTTCACCTGTCCCTTTCTAATCAGAAGAAATACTCCTCTGCCGGTTTTCAAGTTCTTCCTTATATTAACACTTTTTTAATATTTAGTCAATTTTTTGACTAATTTTGAAAAGAAAATGATATAAAAAATACATAAAAATCAAAAAACTTTAAACTTATTTTTGTGAAAAAAGTATAAAAATAGAAAGAATAAAGTAAAATAGAAAGAATCATATTTGCGATTCTGCCAATACCAGGATGATTTTTTTGTGCATTTTTTATAAAAAGTTGTCCTATCTTATATATACTATATTTAGTTGTCGCTATGCATAATTATACCATATTTTGAGAAAATAAAAACGCAGGCATGTTTGCGCTGCGCTTTATTTCTCATCGGGGCAAAAGGCGGCAGAATAAGTAATGCAAAGAGTAGAGTTTTGTGGTACAATAAGTTCCAGAATCCGCCTGCGGGTGCAGGCGTCGTGCTAACGCACTGTTTGATTCTGTCACTACTATGTCAGGTAAAATCAAATGCTCACTACGTTCGCGCTTGATTTTCTGCTGACATAGTACAATAAGTTCCAGAATCCGCCTGCGGGTGCAGGCGTCGTGCTGCGGTCGTGGGTGGGATTTTTAGATTGAAAACAAATGGAGGGAAATGCGCCAGTGAATCATATTGTAGTTGATTTAGAGATGAATATGATAGAGAAGCAGCGTCATGATACATATAATTTATCGAGTGAGTTGATTGAAATTGGCGCTGTGAAAATGGATAATAAATTTGAGGTGTTGGACACGTATCAGTCATATGTATCGCCGGTTTTTGGGAAAATGGATGCAAAGATCATTGAATTGACAGGGATTACCGATGCCAAGCTCAAGGACGCTCCCCATTTTGCGGAGGCGATGGATGATTTTGCAGAGTGGATAGGGTTTGAGAGGGCGCAGTTCTACTCCTGGAGTATGTCGGATCTGCGGCAGTTCCAAAATGAGTCTAAATTCAAGGGGTATCAGGGCAAGATCGTACAGAAGATGGAAAATAACTGGAATGATTTCCAGGAGGAGTATAGCAGACTTCTGGGGATTGAGAAAAAAATCCGTCTGAACCAGGCGGTATCTGCGGCCGATTATGAATTTACCGGCGCACAGCATACGGCGCTGGCTGACGCCGTGAATACGGCGGAAATCCTTCGGCTTTCTAAGAACAAGGCTGAGTTTGAGCGGGTGATGAAGCCTCTTTTAGACTTGTTCCGTCCGGAGAAGAGACAGAGCACCTTGTTAGATATGTGTCCGGATTTTTTCGCATCCCTCTCCAATCTGCCGAAAGAGTAAAAAGTCGGGACGGCGAGTGTCTTATGGAAATCTGTATCAAGATAGGGAAAGGCAGGACGGCGAGTGTTCTGTGGGAATCTGTATCAAGATAGGAAAAGGCAGGACGGCAAGTGTCCTGTGGAAATTTGTATCCGGATAGGAAAAGTCGGTATAGCAAGTGTTCTGTGGAAATCTGTATCAGGATAGGGAAAGGCTATGGCTGCTGCGCTTCTGTCTTGGAGTGTTCCCGGCGTCTGGTGATCTGGAACATTACGACAGAGGTGATAATGATGATCGCGCAGCCGATATAGCTTAGATAATCCGGGACTTCTCCCAGGAACAGAAATCCGAGCAGACCGGTGAAAATGACATTGGAGTAATCATATACCGATAATTCTTTTGCCGGTGCGTAAGTGTATGCGGCTGTGATGAAAAATTGTCCAAATGTTGCGGAGACTCCAGTCATTAACAGGAAAAACAGCTGTGGCAGCGTCATGGGATGGAAGTGCAGGAGGCACTGCGGCAGGGAGCACAGGCAGGAAAAGGCGGAGAAAAAGAAGATGATAAACGGTCCCGGCGCGCCTAAGCCCGCCGCTTTGCGCAGCAGCGTATAAGCCAGTCCCGCAAACATACCGCCCAATAGTCCGATCAGCGCCGGTATGGATATCAGTCCCGCACCGCTTGGCTTCAAAATGAACATGGCGCCGGTCAGGGCGCATACAACACATACCGCCTGGTATGGAAATATTTTTTCCCGCAGCAGGAAAAAGGAAAAAAGAATAGCAAAAAAAGGCGAGAGCTTGTTTAGCATAGAGGCGTCTGCCAGGTGGAGATGGTCTACCGCATAAAAGTTAAAAAAGATGCCGAGCGTTCCGAAAAAGGCTCTTCCCGCCACGGCGGGAAAGGCTTTTTTGCCGCAGGAAAGAGGAAGTCCTTTCCTGCGCAGCAGATAGAATGCGACAAAGGCGGCGACCAGATTGCGGAAGAACGACTTCTGCAGTGTCGGGATTTCCCCGGCCAGTTTGATAAAAAGGCTCATAAAAGCAAAAGACAGGGCGGACATAATAATGCAAAGAATCCCTTTTGTTTTTTGGGGTATGCGGATTTCCATTTCAAACCTCCTCTAAATAAGGCGTTATTTTTAGCTTTTCTTTTTTCCAATAAGGCGTTATTTTCAGTTTTCTTTTTTCAATAAACCGTTATTTTCAGTTTTCCTTTTTTTCCATTATATGTTTTTCCGATAATGGTCGTACTTCCTTTTTT
This sequence comes from uncultured Lachnospiraceae bacterium, assembly GCA_947589455.1. Taxonomy (GTDB): domain Bacteria; phylum Bacillota; class Clostridia; order Lachnospirales; family Lachnospiraceae; genus Butyribacter. The sequence continues at coordinate 7,993 of CANQCD010000071.1, forward strand.
TTGCGCCCTGACTTTTCCGGATGCAGTTACTGTGGCAACTTTCTTGTTAGAAGATGAGAACGTGATCACATGGCTGCAGGCGCCGGAGGACACTTTTTTCTTTATGGTGAAAGAAGATCCCTTTTTAACTTTTGTCTTACCGAGCAGCGTAAGTTTTGACGGTGCTTTTTTGACAGTGACTTTTATGGATTTGGAAGGCGCAGAATCTGAATATGCGGTGATAGTAGCCGTCCCTTTTTTCTTTGCCTTGATCTTTCCGTTGCTGCCAACAGAAGCCACGGAGGGCTTGCTGCTTTTCCATGTGACTTTCTTTTGGTTTGCCTTGGCACGGATGGTCTCCCCCCTGCCGAGCGTGACTTTGGACAGGGACAGTTTTAAAACGCCCGCTTTGGTTTTATTATTTGTAAACGCCTTCACGCAGACATTATTTTTGATATTGCCGCTTCCCTGGTTTAAATCCGCCCACTTTCCAGGAGAGAGGGAAACATAACTCTGCCGGGGGCTAGAAGTGTATGTGATGTCAAATGACTGTGATATATAATTGCCGCCTTCAATCGGGATGTAGCCGGTGGTCAGCGTTGTTTTGTCATAGGTGATCACAACCGAAAAACGTTCGCCCGGCGCAATCGTGACCGGGGAGTCAAGAGAGAGCGTGTGGTAGCCGGAAAACTCTGCCGTGCCGCGGATAGTGGCGGCGAGCGTTCCGCTGGTGGGCTTATCTACCGCTACATTGCGGTAAATCTTGACGGTATAAGGCTGGTTGGCAGTTGCAGTGTAAATGCCTATCCGGTCAAGGCTCTGAGAATAGGATTTGCTGGCGGTAAAGATATTTGCAGCCGTAGTGGAGGAGAGAATCTTGTTTGTGATCAGGTTCCCCCATCCAAACGCATCATATTGGTAAGTGTTGTCGTATGAGATGTCCGTGTCTGCAGAAAAGGAATAAAATTCTGTCAGGGAAGGTTCTTCGTAGGAGAGCCAGAAATAGCCGTTTTCTCCATATTCGGCGCCATAACTGTTAGCGATCAGCCAGGCGCCGTCAGACGTCGGCGTGCACAGTTTAAAATTTTCTTTTGGATAGTTGTCGTCCCATCCGATTATGGTGACGCAGTGGTTCGCCTGTGCAGTTGCTTCCTCGCCCTGATAAATATTCTGGTAATATGCGGCAGGACCCGTTGAGGAAATACAGTTGTCATAGCTTTTTTCATAATAAAAAGCCACGTCGATGGCACCGTTTTCCATTAACGCCTGTTTGATCTGTGTTTTGTCTTCCCTGTCATACATTGCCACATCATTCAGGAAATAGTCGGAACGGTAGCGGGACGCCTCTGCATTCTTAGTCATATGCGCAGTCATGTCTGCCAAAGAAAGGTTATTCAGCGCATTAAAAGGTGCGGCGGATTCCTGGACGGCGCCGGAACCGCGCGCCAGGGTATATTCTGCAAACAGTGCATTCCCTCCGTGCAGATAGCATGAAGTAGAGGAGGTTAATCCTTCAGAATACAGCACGTCAGACGTTTTTTTGGAAGGATGATAGGAAAACCATGCGAGATGATTTTCCGATAAGTCGATGCTGTCAGGGGAAACTCTCTTTTTTAGCAGCAGGTTTGACTCCAGCGATTTGATGGCGGCAAAACTCCAGCAACAGCCAGTCACGCCCTGGTTTTTAACAGGAGTGACAGCATGTAACGTCCGCAGGTCATAGGAGGCGGGAAGTGCGGCGGTCTTTTTCAGGAGACGGCCGGCTGATTCCTCTGCCGTCTTATTTTTATCTGAATCTTCCGTCAGATCAACTGTTTTATTATTTTCGTCTACATAATGATAGTTTACGGCTGCTTCGTTCTGTCTGCCATAGACTCGGGTGATCGACTCAAAATCTTTGTCTAAATCGACGGCAGATGAGATGCTTGTATTGGAAAAGATAAGCGAAGCGGTCAATAGCACATGGAGAATATATTTTTTTCGCATAATTTGGATGTCCCTTTCTTTTTATTTTTTATACACAGTATAGCATAAATTTGACAAAAATAAGATATTTTTGAATATAATATAAATAAAATCATATGGATGCGGCGGGGATTGCCGGTATTTTAAATTCACTGTGAAACGAACTTGTCCCCGCCGTCTATTTATGCTATAGTTGGAATGAATGGGAAAAATTTCCTGTTTTTATAGAATCAACAGCGAACAAATCGCAGAAATGGAGTTATCATGGATTTTATCAAAGATATTTTAAAGGGCGTGATCATTGGCGTTGCCAATGCGATCCCAGGAGTCAGCGGCGGAACGATGATGGTTTCTATGGGGATTTATGATGATATCATTTTTTGTATCACGCATTTATTCAAACAGTTAAAAAAGAGCGTCATGACGCTTTTGCCATATTTTATCGGTATGGTAGTGGGGATTGTCGGGCTTGCCTTTGTGATAGAGTGGCTGTACGCCAATTATCCGTTTCAGACAAGCATGGTATTTATCGGCTTGATCTTTGGAGGCATTCCGATGCTTTGGAAGGAATTAAAATCAGATATGATCCGCATACCGCATATCGTCATTTTTCTTTTGTTTTTTGCAGCGGTTGTTGCAATGCAGTGTTTTGGCGGCGACGGCGGCGAGGTGGCGCTGACGGTTGGCGTGGTCTCACTGGTCAAAATTTTCTTTGTGGGTGTGATCGCCTCGGCTACGATGGTGATCCCTGGCGTCAGCGGTTCTATGATGCTTCAGATCATGGGATATTACAAACCGATCATGTCAGAGATTACTGGTTTTGTCTCTGCATTAAAAGACGGGAACTGGGATACATTGCTTCACATTGGCGCTATCTTAATGCCTTTCGGGATTGGGGTAGTTTTGGGGATTTTTGTTATTGCAAAATTAATCGAGTTTCTTCTTAAAAAATGGAAAGGACTTACCTATTCGGCAATCCTGGGACTGGTGATCTCGTCGCCGGTGGTCATTCTGATGGGGACACCGCTGGCGGGGATAGGCGTGATCACAGTGATTACCGGTGTCGCCACCCTGCTGATCGGTATCCTGGTTGCCGCGCAGCTGGGGAAATGATTTTCGTCAAAGAGATTGTCGCAGCTGTTGGCAGAGAGGTTTACATGGGGTTGCACAGGATGTGCCGTACAAAAATACAGGGGAGGATTTTTTATGGATGCCGAGCGAAAAGAACTGCATAAAAAGATACTGGTCAATTTGTTGATTACCTTGCTTGCGATTTTATTTGTTATCTTTGCGCTGCCCGGGCTGCTTCGCTTTTTTTTGCCGATGATCATTGCGTGGGTTATTGCGCTGATCGCAAATCCGATCGTACATTTTCTGGAAAACCGCATCAGGATCGTGCGCAAGCACGGTTCGGCAATCGTTATCGTATCCGTAGTGCTCCTTGTGGCGCTGGCGATTGTCGTCCTGATCAATTTCATAGCGCATCAGTTAATCTCTTTTTCCAAGGGACTTCCGGATTTTTATAACCAGATCATAGTAAGCCTGGACGTTTCCCTTGGCGAATTGCACGAGAAATTTTCTTTTATTCCTGATTCTATTCAGGAGATCATTGGGAAAAATGGAAGCCGGGTAAAGGAGATGGCCAATAGCTTTTTTCAGTCTGCAGGCAATAAGGTGCTGCCTTCGGTAGGTTCTATGGCAAGCTCTATTATTGATATGATTGTCTTGACGGTGCTGACTTTGATGCTTTCTTATTTTTTGGTGGCGCGTCCTGAAATCATCAAAGAGCCGGTTCGGAAGTATATGCCGCAGTCGGTAAAAGATTTCTGGAACATGGCGATGAATACCTGTATCCGTGCAGTCGGCGCATATTTTAAGGCATGTTTTAAAATAGGGATTGTGATCTTTCTTATCCTGGTTGTGATCTATGTGGGGGTATTGAGGGCAAAATATGCTGTGATGCTGGCGCTTTTGACAGCGTTTATGGATTTCCTGCCGTTTTTTGGGACAGGCATTGTCCTTACGCCATGGGCATTGTATTGCATCCTGACAGGAGGATACTTAGACGCCGTTATCCTGGCGCTCACATATGTGATCTGCCTGTTAGTGCACCGCCTGTTAGAGCCGAAGCTGATCAGCGACAGTGTGGAGATCAGCCCGTTAGCTATTTTGGTTTCTATGTTTATCGGTTATCGCCTGATCGGGATGTTGGGATTGATACTGGGGATACCGGTCGGCATGGTCTTGCTCTCCTTTATCGAGGAAGGCGTTTTTTCAAACCAGATAAAGGGGATCCGACTGCTGATAGAAGATATCAATGCATACCGCAAGTATAAGCTGTAGAGATCTGCAGACGGCCTGCCCTGTTTTTTAATGGAATAGGAAATTGTAAGCTTAAGGAAGCTGTTGATAGTAAGATTGATTTAACTGCCCTGTTTTTTATGGAATAGGAAATTGCAAGCCCTCCGAAAGGAGGGCTTTGAAAGTGGTGTGCAAGGGCATCAGCGCAGGCGGTGTCCTTTTTTACTTTATAGGAACTTTCTTGTTTCCTATAAAGTAAAAATATTTATGCGCACAACCAGCAAAGGAAAATGTTACTTTGTGACGCTAATTGGCGCGGCAAAGTGTGCTTTGCATTTTGTTTTTGTTAATTTGC
>CANQCD010000072.1 GCA_947589455.1 uncultured Lachnospiraceae bacterium
TAGCGGTATCCCGAAGAAACTTTGTAATACCCCACGCCCAGTTTATGAAAATCAGCCGAAAGGATATTTGCCCTGTGTCCCGGCGATTCCATCCAGCTCTTAACAACATCTTCCGGCGTCTGCTGGTCCTGGCTTGCCGCAATATTTTCCCCGACAGCCGTATAACTATAATCGTACTCCTGCAGCACGGTAAAGCAATCCGTCCCATCTGGTCTGGTATGAGAAAACTGCTCGACAAGTTCTTCTGCCCTCTCATTCGCCGCTTCACACAGGGTATCATCGAGGGTCATTTCAGGAAGCCCGGCCGCTGTCCGCTCTTCGTTGACAAGTTCCAAAACTTGTTTTGCATACTGCTTTTGTACGGAAGCCAGGCTCTTTTTCTTCTTATTTTTCTTCTTGCTTTTATTTTTCTTTTTCACCTTTTTTTGATATTTGCCGACTTTAATCGTATTGGAATATTTTCCAAGACTGACTCGGTAGCCATATGTCCGGTATGCGCGTACCTTGACATAGTAAACCTTGTTTGTCTTTAATTTAATCAACTGGTATCTGCTGGTCCTGGTTGCCATGATCAGCTGATACTTTCCCTTTTTGGAAGCTTTTGCATAAACACGATAACCGGTGACATTTTTCTGTTTTTCAATTTTGATCGTCGCTGTTGTCTTTGTCCTCTTTTCCAGACTGCACTTCGGCTTTGCTGATGCCTGCGCCGGCCGATACGACACCGCCCCTGTCAAAAGTCCCGCCAATAAAACAAATGCCAAAATCCGGGAAAAATATTTTTTTATCTGGTTGTTTTTCATTTCTACAGCCTTCTTTCCGTTTTTTATTTGTCTGTATCCCCGCCCCTGTCTCTGCCTTTTTATTATGCTGTGCAGGGCTGTCTTCCCTGTCCTTTTGATATGCTCGCAGAACCACCCTGTCTCTGCCTTTTTACTATGTCTGCAGGGCTGCCCTGTTCCTGCCTTTTCATACGCTTTGCAGAGACGGTTATTCCTGTTTTAAAAAGCACTTTTCATATACATCGCTTCTGACGGCGCCATAGTACATATCGCCCTCAAAAATATCACAGCCAATCTTTTTGGCAAATTCATCCTGCAGCTGGGTGTTGATCCCCCCGCAGGACGTCTCCATCCCCAGCTCTTTTGCCATCTCTACGATCTTTCTCATAATGGTGATTTCTTTCTCATCCGTAATATTCCCACGGAAATACTCTCCATGGAATTTGATGGCATGGATGGGAAGCCTTCTTATCGCAGCAACTGCTGTGTGATGTGAACCAAAACGACTGATAATGATCCGATAGCCCCTGCCACGCAAATCCCTGAGAGCCATCTGGAATTTTTCTGATGTTTCCGCAAAATACTGCTCCTGTATTTCAAACAAAATATCCTTTGGCTCCATATTGTTGGAGCTTACTATCTCGTCAATCCGGTTTACCGCATTGCTTGTACAGAGCTGGCCTGCTGTGATGTCCAGCGATACCGGCATGATCTTATGCCCCCTGCTCTTCCAGATCCCCTGATTTGTGCAGACATTTTGAAGGACATAAAACACCAGCTGCTGCACGTCATTGCTACGGTCAATATAGCGGCGCAGATCGTCTAACGGCAGGTAACTCCCATTTTTGCGCTGAATCAGCGGGACTGCCTTGCAGCCGATCACATGATCCTTATCACCGCGGACTCTCGGCAAATAACAGATTTCTACAGAATGGTTCCGCATGGAAGCGCCAATATCGCGTATGATTTCTTCTTCAATAAACTGGTTTTTCTGAAGCTCCTCTGTAAAAATTGCATAATGGTTGCCCGGCGTCCCTTTAATGCTTCTTCGTGCCAGGTCAGCTTTTTGTATTACTTCTTCAACGCCCTTATCTTCTTCCTGCACCAGATAGATTCCGGTCGTAGTGCCCTGCGTCGCAAACCCAAGCTCTTCTTCCACACTTCCTATATTGAGCATCAGACGGGACATTGTTTTAAGCAGCTCCGCATGGCTTTCATATTTACTAAATACTACAAAGTAATCGCCGTTTACCCTGGAACAGATATTTTCGTAGGACAGTTCCAAAAGAAGCTGTGCCAGACGCTGCAAAATCTCCGTTGAACAGGATACCCCATAATGGTACGTAATCCTCTGGAAACTGTTAATATCACAGCAGAGCAGGGCGTAATTTTCGCCGGGCTTTCTCTGGTCAAGGACGTCTGTAACTCTGCTAAACAATTCGGCATGTCCCATCGTGTGGGTCACTCCATCCTCATGTTTTGCCATCGCCTCCTTTGCCAGCTCAAGCACCCTGTCGGCTGCTTTCTGCCGGAAAGCCCCCTCGACTTCGCCTTTCTCTTCAGGAAGCCTGTTGCGGAATTTCAAATAAGATTCATCATCTAAAACGCGCATCTTCCCATAGATCCGATCTGGCGTCCCCGTATGATCCAGATCGACCGAAATCATATAAATCTCATTCGGAGAATAATTGCCGTTCTCCCCTTTTAACCGGGCAAAATAACAGCTTTGCCCCTCTTTTTCCAATCTTTCATGAAATGTCTTGACCGCCATGCCGATATCTTCCGGGTGCATTACCCGCAACAGCTCTTCTTCACTAAACGGATCCTCGACTTCTCTTTCATAAAGATCCTCTTCCATATATCCGTTTTGAATCAGTTTGTTTTCTTTGACAAGATACGTCCATTCCGACTCTTTCATGCACCGCAAAAAATGTTCTGAACGCCGCAGATTGTCTTCAATCTTTCCCTCTAATTCCTTTCTTGCCGTAATGTCCATAATAATGCAGAGATACACTGCAGAACCTGCATCGTCATCTATCCGATAGCCATTGACATACGACCATCTGGTCTCTCCGCTTTTATTGATGATACGATATTCAAATCCCAGCACGCCGCGGTTTCGGAGCGCTGTGCCGACCATCCTCTGTACCATCGATATATCGTCCGGATGGATCACCTTGTTAGTATGATTTCCAAACAAAGAAAAATATTCTGTCCTGCTATACCCCGCCAAACGGAAGAAACCGTCATTGGCATAGAGGAGACAGAAATCGTTCATCCTGATCTTGACCACGCCGCCCGGCACACTGTTTGTGATTAAGTCCATTTCTTTTTTTGCATCATAGACTTCCTGTAGATTGCGCTTCTGCTGCGTGATATTGATGCAAGAGCAGTAATAAATATTCTGCCCATCGACATTGACAACGCTCGCCGCCATTGACATCCAGCGGATCGCACCGTCTTTTCTGATGACGCGAAACTCCAAATGGATTTTCCCTCCGGCCGCCGACTGCCTTGCGATCAAAGCGCGGATTTTCTGCTTCTCCTCCGGAACGATCACCTGCATCAGACAATTTTGAAACTCTTCCTTAAATTCCTCTGGCGTATATTGCAAAATCCTGTAAAATTTTTTGTTGGCATATCCCAATTTTAAGTCTGCGCCCTGATACGCAGTAAACATCGCACACTCTGACAAATCCAGCAGACGCTCCAACTCTTCTTTTGTAAGCGTCCCAAACTTACCCTCTTCCATATGCCGTTCCTCCTTTCCTGCCTGTACATTTTTATGTACTCTGCCGCTATCTCTTTTCTGTCCCTCAATCCAAATCCTGCAACCCGAAATTTCTGCCCGGGCAATCCGCTCAAACTCCGGTCAAGCCAATCTTCCTGTCCAAATCCTGCCTCACCTTCCTGACAGGCCGCGCCTTATTCTGCCTGCGTTTCCTGATTTTCTGCTTTTTCCACAGTCACTTTCTCCGGCGGAAGAAATTTTAATAATTTTTCCTGAAAACGGTCTAAATTTACCGGTTTAAACAGCCAGTCGTTCATGCCGGCCGCAAGGTATTCCTCCCCCACCCCATCCACTGCGTTTGCGGTCAGCGCCACAATCGGAACGCTCCTGGCATATTTCCCGCTGATCTCACGTATCCTGCGCGTTGTCTCCACACCGTCCATTTCCGGCATCATATGATCCATAAAGATCATATCATACTTCCTGCCCATATCTAATGCCTTCAAAATACTCTTGCCGCTGATAAACGCTTCCGGCATAACGCCAAATTCTTTTAACAGCGTGGCGGCGACGCGGAGGTTTACCTTATTGTCATCCACGATTGCCACCCGGACGTCCTTTACTTTCACCTTATCCCGCTTCGGACGTTTTTTCTTTGTCCCGCCGGACTCAAACAAAAGATGGCGAATCTTAAAGATATCAAACGGCTTACGGAGATATTCATCTACATCTTTCTTATCCCTTGCCACTGTAAAATAATCTAACAGCGCGATCGTGCGGTATGGCAGATCTGCCGTCTTTATCATATCGTAATGTTTCTCATATGCATAAAAGACTATGGTATTTTCTGCATCATAACCCTTTTGTTTGATCTCCTCAAGCTGCTCTGCATCGTGGAGCATGACAGCCGAAATCCCAAACTGCGCCAACAGCCGTGTCAGATACCAGCGGACGTCATAATCTTCTTCAAAGACAAAAGCATGGATCTTGCTTCCAAGGCTCTTATCCGGAAGCTGGTCTTTCTCGACCAGTTCCTGATCAATCGTAATCGTAAAACAACTTCCAACGCCGTATTCGCTCTTCACAGTAATATCGCCGTTCATCAGATTGGCAAGGCGCTTTGAGAGAATCAGCCCCAGCCCGGTACCGCCCGCCCTGCGGTTCCGCAGCGTGTCAATCTGCCCAAATAAATTGAACAGCTTATCCATATCTTCCTGCCGTATGCCGATACCGGTATCTGTAACCTGAAACTCAATCCGCACAATGTCATTTTCCAGCATATGAAAAGAGATGTCCAGCAAAATCCTTCCGCGCTCTGTAAATTTTACCGCATTTCCTAAAATATTATCCAAAATCTGATGTACTTTTTCCCTGTCGCCGCGAACCACTTTCGGAACACCCTCGCCGATATTGATCTCGAACCGGATCGCTTTGTTTTTCAGCCGCACGGCAATCATGTCCTCCACGCTCATCAACATCTGGCTAAATTCATATTTATCAACCGCAAGCTCCAATTTACCCGCATCAATTTTTGAAAAATCAAGCACATCATCAATGATGTTCATCAGGCTCTTGCTGGCATCCTGAATCGTTTTGACGTACTCCATCTCGATGGGATTCAAATTTCCTTTTTCCAGTATTTCCGCCATCCCGCAGATTGCGTTCATCGGCGTCCTGATCTCATGGGAAATATTTGCCACAAACGAAGTTTTTGCTTCATTCGCTTCTTCCGCAAGCTTCCGCGCCTGGATCTCCTTTTCATTCGCCTCCTTGATAATCTGCGGATTCTGCAGGGTCAGCTGCATGATCAGACAGCTGATCGCACCGGCCGCCCCCAGCAACACATATTTTGCATTGATCATCTGGATGCTCAAAAAAGCAACCGACAAGACCAGAAATACGCCAGAGATCGTCCGGTACTGAAGCCCCAGCCTCTTTCCGTGAAAAATAACCTCGTATGAAGCCCGTATCATATAAATCAGAGCCACCAGGATCAGATATGGCATCGCAATCCCGCGGTGATATCCTGTCTCCGCCGTATAGTAAAACGCCAGATGCGTCACCGGCGTCGTCCAGATAAGGATTTCTACCGACAGGCAGGGCAGCATCCACAGCCACGCCTTTCTCGGGATCTTCTCCAAATCGCCTGACAACACGATCATATACAGCAGATAAACAGCCGGAACCGAGTGCTGTGCAGAATAACTGACCATCTGTCCGATATAATTCAACAGCACGTTTGTGCTGAAATACCTCATAAAAATCGTCCCGGAGATCATATCCGATGAACAAACGATGAAACTTAATATTAAAAAATAGGCAAAGCATCTGTTAGCCAGGCTCTGCACACTCGGAACAGCAAAATAATATATGATCAAAATTGCCAGCACTACGGAAGACGCAATATAAAAATCATAATTAAACTCCATCTTTCTTCTCCATTTTTCACAATCGCTAACCCATTGTTCCCACTCGTCCAAATTACTCAAAAAGCCTAAAATCTTTATATATTATAATATCACAGAAATAGCAGAGAAACAATGGTTCATTTCCTAAGTTTTAGATTCTCTCTTCCCCTGCCTGCAGGCATCTATATACCTAAAAGAGCAGAGATTCTCCCAAATCTCTGCTCTTTCTATCTGCCTGCAGATTTCGCCCGACCGCGCTTCTGCGCATTTTACCGCTCTGCCCACAGCAGCCTGCCTTAAAATCCGGAAACACAATATGCAGGTAATTGTGAAACAATTGAAAATAGTATATTGCGTTGTGCAAAATGCGCAAAAACCGCTATCTAGTAATAAATCCACCTAATAATGATTGTGGAACTAAATGTATTGCGTTGTGCAAAATGCGCAAAAACCGTTATCTAGTAATAAATCCACCTAATAGTGATTGTGGAACTAAATGTATTACGTTATGCAAGATACATAAAAACCATTATCCGTACAGCCTAAGACCGCCCGGACTACTTTGTATATCCATTGGGATGATTTTTATGCCAGTTCCATGCCGTCTGGATGATCTCCTCCAGATCTGCATGGATTGGATTCCACCCAAGCGTTTTCTTCGCCTTTTCGCTGGATGCGACCAGCTTTGCCGGATCGCCGCCCCGCCGCGGAGCTGTCTCTGCCGGGATCGGATGCCCCGTTACGCGCCTCGCCGTCTCGATCACTTCTTTTACAGTAAACCCGATACCATTTCCGAGATTAAACACATTGCTCTCGCCGCCATCCATCAGATATTTCATCGCCAGGATATGCGCCTGTGCCAAATCTGTTACATGGATATAATCCCTGACACAAGTGCCATCCTTTGTATCATAGTCGTCGCCATAGATACTGATTGCCGCACGTTGTCCATTCGGCACCTGCAAGATCAGCGGGATCAGATGGGTTTCTGGATTATGCGCTTCCCCGATATGCCCATCTTTGTGGGCGCCACAGGCATTAAAATACCGCAGTGCAACATAGCGGAGCCCATGCGCCGCCCCTGTCCATTTCATCATCTTTTCCATAGAAAGCTTTGTCTCGCCGTATGGGTTCGTCGGCTCTGTGCGGTCGGATTCCAGGATTGGGATACTTTCCGGTTCTCCATACGTTGCCGCTGTAGAAGAAAAAACAATTTTGTCCACACCGTGCGCTACCATGCTCTCCAAAAGCACTTTCGTGCCATATAGGTTGTTATCGTAATATTTCAGCGGATTTTTCATACTCTCCCCAACCAGGGAATTTGCCGCAAAATGAATTACGCCGTCAATCTGTTCCTTTTCAAATACGCTGTCCAAAAAAGCGCGGTCACGGATATCTCCCCGATAAAAAACCGCCTTTGGGTGCACTGCCTCAATATGTCCAGTCTCTAAATTGTCTGCGATGACCACCTCTTCCCCCGCATCAATCAGCTCGCTTACCGTATGAGAACCGATATATCCGGCTCCCCCAGGCACTAAAATCTTCATATGGAACCTCCTCTTTTTAAGATTTATTATATCCCAGTTTTCGCACATCCCAGAGAATGCCGGTTTTGCATCCTCCCATGTTAAATGCAGCCTTTGCGCTCCATTATCTCTTTATTTTCGCACATCCCGAGAATGCCGGTTTTGCATCCTCCCATGTTAAATGTAGCTGGCGCTCCATTATCTTTTTATTTTCGCACATCCCGGAGAATGCCGGTTTTGCATTCTCCTATGTTAAATGCAGCTGGCGCTCCTACAGCTCACACGGACCAGAACCAATTTCTACAACATAGAAATCAGCCTCATAGCCGATAACGGATTTATAATGTTCGCCTACTTTTTTGATAAACTCATCTACAGCCTCATCTTTCACAATGCTTACTGTACATCCACCAAACCCCGCGCCTGTCATGCGTGAACCGATCACGCCGTCGATTGTCCATGCTGTCTCGACAAGCGTATCTAACTCTTCCCCAGTCACCTCATAATCATCGCGGAGCGATACATGGGATTCATTCATCAGCTTTCCAAACAGCGCAATATCATTTGCCTTCAATGCGGCAACCGCCTTGATCGTACGCTGGTTTTCATAAACGGCATGTTTTGCCCTCTTGCGCCTGTCCTCATCCTTAACTGCCATTTTCACAGACTCAAACTGCTCCTCCGTCAGGTCGCCCAGCGTATTGATTCCCATTCCCGCCTGGATTTCCTGTAACGCAGTCTCGCACTCCTCGCGGCGCTCATTATACTTCGAGCTGCCGAGTCCGCGCTTTTTATTACTGCATGAAATGACAATCTTTGCGCCGTCCAAACGGATTGGCGCATATTCATAAGACAAATCCGACGTATCCAAAAAAATGGCGTTGTCCTTTTTTCCCATCGCAATCGCAAACTGATCCATAATCCCACAGTTTACACCGTTAAAATTATTCTCTGAAAACTGTCCGATCAGCGCCAAATCCTGATTGGAAACGCCGAGACCAAAAAGCTCGCTCAAAATATAACCTGTTACAATCTCCACTGACGCAGAAGAAGACAACCCGGAACCATTTGGAATATTCCCATTTAACAGAATATCAAGCCCACATGGTATCTCATAACCCTTTTTGCCAAACGCCCACATAACGCCTTTGGGATAATTCGTCCAGCCCGCCTCACGGCGCGGTTCTAAGTCGTCCAGCGAAGATTCGATCACCCCAAGGTGTTCAAAATTCATCGAAAAGAATCGAAGCTTCCTGTCCTCCCTTTTGCGCGCCGCCGCATATGTACCAATCGTCAGCGCACATGGAAATACATGACCTCCGTTGTAATCGGTATGCTCCCCGATCAGATTGACGCGTCCCGGTGCAAAAAACGCCCTTGCGCCTTCTGCATCGCCGTAAACCTCTGCAAATTTTTTCAAGATAATATCTTTCATTTCAACCTCCTTCTCATATCATCGATCAGCCGCAAAACGTTATGCCGCACGACATACTATGGTTTCGTCCACACGCTGCAAATCCCCGAATCATCACCCTCGATACTCACGTTTATTTTCTCAACAATGAAGAGTTTCGTCCGCACGCTGCAAATCCTCGGATCATCACCCTCGATACTCACGTTTATTTTCTCAACAATGAAGAGTTTCGTCCGCACGCTGTAAATCCCCGGATCATCACAATCCAAAACATCATAAAGTCCGGATAAAACGGTCAAATGCTTCCCTGCCCTCTTTCGTACATTTATATACGCCGGCATCCTCTAACACGCCGACAAATACCTTTCCGACCTCTTCTTTCAGAATATCCATCACGTTTTTCTCTGTAATATTGTCATAGCCCGGAAGGATTTTTTCCAGCCAGTCTGCGTGCTGCGCCAGTGATTCTGTCGCGTGGAAATCTTTTTTATTTAAGATCGCGTCCTTCATTTCCTCCAGCTCGCCAACCAATCTTGCCGGAAGCACCGCCAGTCCCATCACCTCGATCAGCCCGATATTCTCTTTCTTGATATGATGATATTGGCTGTGCGGGTGGTAAACGCCCAAAGGACATTCCTCTGTTGTTATATTGTTGCGAAGCGCCAGATCTAACTCAAACAGTTCTCCCTTTTTCCGTGCGATCGGCGTAATCGTATTGTGTGGTTCACCATCTGTCTCCGCCAGGATAAACGCTTCCTCATCTGTATAGCCTCTCCACTTTTCAAGGATATGCGCCGCAAGATCTATCAGGCGCTCCGCCTTTTCAGACTGGATCCGTATCACAGAAAGCGGCCATTTTACAATCCCTGCCGTCACATCATCATAACCCGGGATTGTAAATGTTTTTTCAAACTCCGCCTTCGCCATCGCAAAATCATAATGCCCGCCCTGATAGTGGTCATGGCTCAGAATAGAACCCCCAACAATCGGCAGATCGGCATTAGAACCAATAAAATAATGCGGAAACTGCTTTACAAAATCAAACAGCTTTACAAAAGTTGCCCGTTCTATCTTCATCGGAATATGCTGTCCGTTAAAAAGAATACAGTGCTCGTTGTAATAGCCGTACGGTGAGTACTGAAATCCCCAGTCTGAATCATTGATCGTCAGCGGAATAATGCGATGCGTCTCTCTCGCCGGATGATTGACACGTCCGGCATACCCGACATTTTCCATACACAAAAGGCATTTCGGATAACCGCTCTGCTTCGCATTTTTTGCCGCGGCAATCGCTTTGGGATCCTTTTCCGGCTTTGATAAATTAATCGACAAGTCAATCGTCCCGTATTTGCTTTCCACCGTCCAGCGCTCATCTTTGCACAGGCGGTAACGTCTGATATAATCGGTATCCTGGCTAAACTTATAAAAGAAATCTGTCGCTTTCTGTGGCGATTCCTTATATGCCGCCCAAAATCTGCGGATAACTTCCGCCGGTCTCGGCGCCAGCGTATTCATGATGCGGGTGTCAAACAAATCCCGGTAAACGATGCTGTCCTCTACCAGCCCTTTCTCCACTGCGATATCTAACAAATCCTTTAAAATAGATTCTAAGCTGTCATCCGCAGCCACGTTCTCCGGCTCTTCATACTCTTCCTCACCAAAGAGGTCCAGCAACAGGTTGGTCGCATAAATTTTTTCGTCCTCTGTCAGAAGCTCTGTCCTTATGCCGTACTGCACCAGCCTGGCAATTCCTTCCTCTAATTTTCCCATGCACGCATCTCCTTTTCTATTTATTTTTATCACCGCCTGCCCTGTCACAATCCGCACGCTGCCCTAAATACTAATCCTCATTCCTAAGCGAATCCAGTTCGCGCCTGCGGCCTGTCGCAAAGATGGCAATATATCATTACAGGAGCAATGACGAGAACGGCATGTATGCAATTTCTCATCTTGCCACAAAACAAAGCGAAGCTTCGCTTAGCTATTCGCTCAGAAACAAGATAGCCTATGCGGCTCTCTCTGGATTTACCGCATAGAAATTATTTATTCCATTATAATGCATTATGCTCTTCTCTTCCACATAAAAATTTTAATTTTTATGTGCAGCCTCCCGCTTCGAGCATTGTCAGAACTTAAAAATAACCGGAAAATTTCCGGTTATTTTTTCCTCTTATGCCATTGCATCAAAACTGCCTCCGGCTGCCGCCTCGTCGCCTCCGGACTCCATCCCGCCGGCTTCCGCAGCCTCCTGCGACGCCATTCCGTCCTGCGCGACTTCTGCAGCTGATTCCGTGGCTGCTTCACCGCCCAGCACTGCGCTGAACCCCTCCGCAGCGATCCCATCCATTCTAAAATCTGATGAATGATATTCCTCCTGCTTTAACTCCCGAATCTTGGATTTCAAAAATGCCAGGTCTGCAGAAGTCAGCTCCATCAATTCATTACGCCGATGGACATTTTTGCGCTGTTCCTGTCTTCGCAGCAACTCCTTCTCCAATTCAAAAATCTTCTGCTGTCTTTTTGCCTCTACTGGAATCTTTCTCGCCTTTGGTTTTTTCTTGACGCCCCGCAGGGTGGTATCATCCTTCTTTTTATGATACGATTCCTGTTTCATGTTGCTAATTTTTTTTCGGGCAATCCGCACCATCTTCTGCGCATGTTGCAGCGCAGCTTCAATCTCTCTGCTCTTATATTCGCCGCTTGCCGCCTGCCTGCGGATCATGGCGACAGCAGATGTTGCACTGGATAACGCAAGGCTCGCCTGAGTTGACGTCTTTGCGCGCGAAATGATATTGGAAACCCTGCGATAATTATAATTAACGCTTTTAGACCCTTTTTTATCATTCCATTTTTTCCTTTGCTCGCGCATCTGCTTTATCAGATTTTCAAAAAAAGACAGCTGGTCTTCACGGTACTTTTCGAGCATTTCCTGATACCGCTTTGCCTCTTCTTCCTTCATTGCTGCTTCATTTTTCTCTAATGCTTCCTGCAAAAGTTCTGCTTCCGTCTTTTCTCCCGCTGTTTTTTCTGCCTTTTTGCCATTCTGCGGCTCTGCCTTTCCAGCCGCCGAAGAAACCGTTTCCTTCCCTGCATCTACCGCCTGCGCAAATATTTCCGCCCTGGCAGCTCCCCTTGCCGTCCCTGAAATATAAACAGCGCTCGGCTCTTGAAACATCCGGCTGACAAAACTCTCTGAAGCCGAAGCTTCATCATATGCACGCTGCGCCTTTGCAGAATCCCGGCTTTCTGAAGCCTCCCTGCGGCTCTGCTTTTCTGTTCTGCCCGTGGCAGAACTGCCGGTACTCCTGTTGTCCGTTACTTCCATGTAACCTGCCATACACATCCCTCCTTGTTTGTGCATGAATATTCGTGTCGATAATTCATATAGAATATCGGCATTTCCCCAAAAAAATTAAGTCTTGATAATTTATTCCTTCACTTACATCTGCTTATTATTTTTATCCCTAAATTTTTTCTTTATAAATTGTTTATAATAGAAACCTTTTTCTTAAAATTAATAAAATTTAGTAATATCAAATTAAAAATATCTAATTACCGCAAAAATATATATTGACATAGTCTTGCACGTATGTTATATATAATAACACCGCCGCATTTTTTTGACAGTTGCTTGCATTTTTCCTGCCAACGCAAGCACAGATCTGCCGCTTTGCCCCACAGCGGACGGGTATGGCCAGATTTCCTGACATGGTGGACGGACAGCAATC
>CANQCD010000073.1 GCA_947589455.1 uncultured Lachnospiraceae bacterium
AGCGCTCCAAAGAATTAAAGTTTTTCTCACAAATAGCCGTGTGAAAAATCATCGCATCAGCATGATTTTTCAACTGATCCCTTCCTTGCGTTTTGATGCAGGTACGCAATTTATTTTGATACAGGCTGCGATCATGATGCGATCATGGTCTCGGCGTAGTCGCCTCTGTCTGTGACAAGCTCGCAGCCGGCGAGGCGGACGCGGTTTTCCAGACATTTTCTGCACTGTGCAGATTCTTCGCCGGTACAGATTTTGTTATCATAAAGCTGGTACTTTTTCCGGACAGAAACCGGAGAAAGGTTTGGCATCACAACATTGGCTCCCGCCAGGATCCCTTTTTCCCTCCCGTCCGGCGCGATCGTGCCAAGCGCCGTTGTGGCGGGCAGGAGAACGTTTTTTAACGTGAGCCGGACCAGCGCCAGAAGGATTAGTGTCTGGGTCAAAGTCCCATTTGGATATTCTGCAAATGGAGAGTCTTTCTGAGCGATAAAAGGCCCGATTCCTGCCATATGAGGGGAAAGCTTTTTTAAAAACAGGATATCTTCTGCAAGATCTTCTGTTTTCTGGAATGGCGATCCTACCATAAAGCCTGCGCCGGTCTGATATCCAATCTCTTTCAGGTCATAGAGGCATTGAATGCGGTGCTCGAAAGAAAGCTCTGCCGGGTGGAGCCTTTCGTAATGCGCTTTGACTGCCGTTTCATGCCGCAGAAGATAGCGGTCTGCACCGCAGTCGTACCAGTATTGGTAAACCTCCCTCTCCCGCTCGCCAAGAGAGAGGGTGACGGCAATATCCGGATGTTTCTCTTTGAGCGCAGCGACCAGGCTGCCAATCTGATCTGTACTGTAAGAAGCGTCTTCTCCGCTCTGCAGCACAATCGTGCGGAAACCAAGCCGGTATCCTTCGTCTGCACAGGCAAGGATTTCCTCTGGAGAGAGACGGTAGCGTTCTGCCTTTGTATTTCCCCGGCGGATGCCGCAGTAATAGCAGTCGTTTTTACAGTAATTGGAAAACTCTATCAGCCCTCTGGTATAAATTTTGTTCCCATAATAGCGTTCCCGCATCTGTCTTGCTTTTGTAAAGAGATATCTTAACTCTTTTTCGTATTCTTTTTTTTCCAGATTAATGATCAAATCACAGTATGCTTCTTTTTCTAAAATAGCATTTTCAAATAATCTGTCAATTGTCTGCTTCATAAAATCTCCATAGAACCAAAGGTTCTTTCCCATAGCAAATGCGATTTAAAATATAAAAATCGCCTGGCTTCTCAGCTCTGCCTTTCGATCGCAGCCCTGCTTTTAATATCCCAGCTCTTCGCCGACAAGGATCACCTTGATCCTGCCGGGATGGCGAGATTTCCTTGTGATAACAGTGTGGCAGCACATACAGCCGTCTGTCAGGCAGTTCATACATCTTCCGTATTCCTCGCATGGCGTTTCTGTATGGAGACGGACGCCGTTTGGAGGCGCCGCGATGTTTCTTACCCGGTCGATGCCGCTTCTTACATCAGATACGACTTTATTCATTCCTGCTACAATAATGACATGTTCCGGACCGTTACACAGACAGGCAACGCGGTTTCCGTTGCCGTCAATATTGATCAGCTCGCCGTCTAATGTAATTGCATTCGTGCTCATCAGGAAAAAGTCTGCCGTCACCATTTTTGCATAAAATTCTTTTTCCGTCAGATCGGGATGCGGCTTTGTGCGGTCAAGGATCTCATATTCTGTATCTGCCTCCCGCAGATCGTCTAACAGGCCGATTTCTTTTAATGTTTCAGAACCGCCCCATGAGATGGAACAGTCCGGCGTCAGAAAGCGTTTTACTTTGGCATTAGCCTCTTCTCGGTCTTTACAGTAATAGCCTTCCATTCCCCGGTGAGCCAGCTTTTCAATAATGCCTTCTGCCAGGTTTTCATAATTCTGTTCTTTTGGCGTCATACTGGATTTCCTCCTTTCCTGTCAAGACAGGATCTGCACCAGTGTGCAAATCCTATCTGGTTTGTTATTGTGCGGTTGTCTGCATAGTCTATTTGTGCCTCCTCTGAAATGGAGATCATGCGGACAAGGATTCATATAAAGGATATTTATCTGTCAATGTCTTTACGATTGCGGAAGCTTTTTCCTTATTCCCTTCCGGGTCATTGATGATCAGTGCGATCGCCTCGGCAACCTGATCCATATCGCCGGTGCCAAACCCGCGGGTCGTAACGGCTGCTGTGCCGAGACGGATACCGCTGGTGACAAACGGAGACTGCGGGTCATTGGGAATTGTATTTTTGTTGCAGGTGATATGCGCCGCATCAAGCCACTTTTCTACTTCTTTTCCTGTCAATCCTTTGTCTGCCAGATCCACTAACATCAGGTGGTTATCCGTGCCGCCGGATACAATCTTGATGCCGCGTTCCTTAAGACCGTTGCACAGCGCCTGTGCGTTGTCGATAATATTTTTTCCATATTCTTTAAAGCCCGGTTCTAACGCTTCCTTAAAGCAGACTGCTTTTGCGGCGATCACGTGCATCAGCGGGCCGCCCTGGATTCCGGGGAACAATGCTTTGTTAAAGTTGATCTCCTTGGCAAATTCTTCGCTGGAAAGGATCATGCCGCCGCGCGGACCGCGCAGTGTCTTATGTGTCGTTGTCGTCGTTACATGGGCATAGGGGATTGGGCTTTCATGGTATCCTGCCGCTACCAGTCCCGCAATATGCGCCATGTCAACCATCAGATAGGCGCCCGTGCTGTCTGCGATTTCACGGAAACGCTTAAAATCAATTTTCCTGGCATAGGCGCTGGCGCCGGCAACGATCACTTTCGGCTTGCATTCTTTTGCTATTTTTTCCACTTCGTCATAGTCGATAAATCCGTCGTCGTTGACGCCATAAGGAACGCAGTGGAAATACTTTCCGGAAAGGTTGACAGGGCTTCCGTGCGTCAGATGCCCGCCATGGTCTAAATTCATTCCCATAAAAGTATCTCCGGGGTTCATCAATGCGAAAAAGACAGTCATATTAGCCTGTGCGCCGGAATGTGGCTGCACATTTGCATAAGTACAGTTAAACAGTTTCATTGCGCGGTCCCTTGCCAGATTTTCTACAACGTCTACGTGCTCGCAGCCGCCATAATATCTCTTTCCGGGATACCCTTCTGCATATTTGTTTGTCAATGTGCTTCCCATCGCCGCCATGACAGCTTTGCTGACCAGGTTTTCTGATGCGATCAGCTCGATATTTTCGCGCTGTCTGCCGGTCTCTGCTTCGATCGCTTTTGCAATCTCTGGGTCAAACTGCTCTACTTCTGTTAATGAATACATAGTTCTACCTCACTTTTTTATATTTTTATTCGGCTTCATCAATGGCCTTGCCGATATCGCTCCTCATATATTTATTTTCAAAGGAAACCCATTCGGCTGCCTGGTAAGCATTGGCTCTTGCCTCTTTTAAGGTATTGCCCTTCGCCGTGATGCCGAGGACGCGTCCGCCGTTTGTGACAATGCCGTCCTCTGTCTTTTTTGTTCCGGCATGGAAGACATAATAGCCGTCTTTCCCTTTGAAATGTTCCAGTCCGGTGATGGCTTTTCCCTTTTCGTATTTTTCAGGATAACCGTCCGAAGCCAGGATCACGCAGACTGCCGCATTGTCCTCAAACTGCAGGTCAACCTGGTTTAATGTGCCGTCAATACAGGCCTCCATCACGTCAATTATGTCGTTTTTCATCCTTGGCAGGACAACCTGCGCCTCCGGGTCGCCGAAGCGTGCGTTGTATTCTAACACCCTTGGCCCTTCTTTTGTCAGCATCAGACCGACAAACAGGATTCCGATAAAATCTCTTCCCTCTGCTTTCATCGCATCCATTGTCGGCTGGAAGATTTTTTCTTCGCAGAATTTCTGGATCTCCGGCGTATAGAACGGACTGGGGGAAAAGGTTCCCATGCCGCCGGTATTTAATCCCTGATCGCCGTCTTTTGCGCGTTTGTGATCCTGTGCGCTTGTCATTGGTTTGATGTGCGTTCCGTCGCAATAACAGAGGACAGAAACTTCCCTGCCTGTCATAAAATCTTCAATGACTACGGTATCGCCGGCATCGCCGAATTGTTTGTCAAGCATCAGGGTTCCGACTGCAGCCTCTGCCTCCTCTGGCGTGCTGCAGATCAAGACGCCCTTTCCCAGGGCAAGGCCGTCTGCTTTTATGACAACCGGGTATGAGACAGTTTCCAGATAAAGCAGCGCCTCCTCTGGAGAATGGAATGTCTCATAATGGCAGGTCGGAATATCGTATTTTTTCATTAAATCTTTCGCAAAGCTTTTTGAGCCTTCAATGATCGCGGCATTTTTCCGCGGTCCGAAAACGCGCAGCCCCCGCTCTTCAAACACGTCGACAATCCCGCCGACTAACGGGTCGTCCATTCCGATAATGGTCAGGTCAATTTCCTTTTCCTGTGCAAAATCTGCAAGCTTTTCAAATTCCATCGCAGCAATGTCAACGCATTCTGCGATCTCGCTGATGCCGCCGTTGCCGGGCGCACAGTAGATTTTATCTACTCTTTTGCTTTTGGCGGCGCTTGCCGCAATAGCATGTTCCCTGCCGCCGCTTCCTACGATTAAAACTTTCATAATCCTCTCCATTCTTGTTACTGTTTTTGATTGATGCCAGAAAGTGGGTTTTCACACAATCTTTCTGCTATTGGATATGGGCAATCCCATCGATAATGGACACTCTGCCCTTGCCGATCAGGTCAATGGCGTGCGGCAGAATCTGCCATTCCGCCTGCTCCATCACCCGCTTCTGTAAAATCTCAGGGGTATCTCCTTCCTGTACCTCAACTGCTTTCTGTAAAAGGATTGGTCCATGGTCTGCTTTTTCATCTACAAAATGGACGGTCGCCCCGGTTATTTTATTGCCCGCAGCCAGTACGCTTTCGTGTACTTTCAGGCCGTAATACCCCATGCCGCAGTGCGCCGGGATCAAGGAAGGATGGATATTGATAATGCGGTTCCGGTAATTTTTTATCAAAATTTCCGGAACGATCACCAGATAGCCGGCTAAAACGATCAGGTCAACCTCAAATTCCTGAAACACGTCCGTCATTGCCTGTCCAAAGGAAGCTCTGTCGGGATACTGTTTCGGGCTGATGTATTTTGCAGGGATCCCTGCTTTTTCTGCGCGCGTAAGCGCAAACGCATCCTCCTTGTTGCTGACGACCAGCGCAATCTCTGTATTTTCAATGATCCCGTTTTGGATGGCGTCTAAAATCGCCTGGAGGTTGGTTCCGCCGCCGGATACGCATACGGCTATTTTCTGTATTTTGTTTTTCATAAAAGCGTTACCCCCTTGACGCCGTTTATCACTTCACCGACAAGAAATCCTTTCTGCCCGGAATGATCGATCAGCTCTACCGTTTTATCGGCGTCTGCGGCGTCAACGGCCAATATCATGCCAATTCCCATATTATAGGTGTTATACATCATATCTCTTGCAATATCGCCGTCGGTCTGAAGCATTTCAAAAATAGCCGGGATCTCGTAGCTGTCTGTCCGAATCTGCGCCCTGACGCCGTCCGGCAGCATACGCGGGATATTTTCATAAAAACCGCCCCCGGTGATATTGCTGCATCCTTTGATCTTTACGCCGCCTTTTTTGATATCGCGCAATGCTTTGACATAGATGATTGTTGGTGTGAGGAGGACATCTCCCAGTGATTTTCCGCCAAGGGATTCATAGGTGCGCTCCAGGGATTCTCGTCTCATATCAAAAACCTGGCGCACAAGCGAATAGCCGTTACTGTGAATGCCAGAAGAGGCAATTCCTACCAGTACATCTCCTGCTTTTATCTCTTTTCCTGTAATCATGTCGCTGCGATCGACAATCCCTGCTGCAAAACCGGCTAAGTCATATTCGTCTACCGGATAAAATCCCGGCATCTCTGCCGTTTCCCCGCCAATCAATGCGGCATTTGCCTGCCTGCAGCCCTCTGCGACACCACTGACGATCGAGGCGATTTTTTCTGGCTCGTTTTTTCCACATGCTATGTAATCCAAAAAAAATAATGGTTCTCCGCCAGCGCAGGCAATATCATTGACGCACATTGCCACGCAGTCGATGCCGATGCTGTCATGTCTGTTTAATTCGAAAGCAATTTTTAATTTGGTACCGACTCCGTCCGTCCCGGAAACAAGCGTTGGATGCTCCATCTTTTTGATCGCATCCAGGGAAAAGGCGCCGGAAAACCCTCCGATATCTGTCAAGACTTCTTCCCGCATGGTACTTGCAATGTGTTTTTTCATCAGTTCAACTGCTTTGTACCCCGCTTCAATGTCAACTCCTGCTTTCTTGTAATCCATGATTACCTCCATTCTGCCAAGGATGGCATGATGTATTCATTTCTATCATGTCGCCTTGCGGCTCCATGTTTTTTCGCCCAATGCCGCATTAAGTCAGCGAAAAAGGCGCTGGGCTCATTCTATCATGTCGCCTTGCGGCTCCATGTTTTTTCGCCCAATGCCGCTTTAAGCAAGCTTAAGCGGCGCTGGGCTCATTATATCATATCATCTTTCGTTTATCAATAAATTCTTCCAGCGTGGATTTGCTGGATTTGCTGCTCTTTTCGGCTGTGCGTCCAGTTTTTTCTACAGGATGCTAAGGTGATCATGCACGAGAGGAACGTTTTGCAAATGCCTGTTATGTATCGGAACGAGAGGAACGTTTTGCAAACGCCTGTTATGTATCGGAACGAAAGGAACGTTTTGCAAATGCCTGTTATGTATCGGAACAAAAGGGAACGGCCTGCAGCTTCTCACCGTCGCTCTTTAACAAAATTGCGCCGGTCTCACTGGTGATATAAGTTTTTGCCTGAACTGTTTCGAGCCGTTCTAACAATTCCCGGTGAGGATGGCCATAGCGGTTATTTTGTCCACACGAGATTCCGCAGATCGCCGGGCGGACAGCGGAGAGAAATTCTTCCTGCATGGAGTTTTTTGAGCCGTGATGCGCCGCCTTCAGGAAGGTATATCGTTCGGGAAGCGGGTATCTCCCTGATTTTAGTTCCTGCAGAGCTGCTTTTTCACCGTCGTTTTCTAAATCGCCGGTAAAAAGCATTGAAATATTTCCGTGGCGCAGGCTGATCGTTGTGGAACAGGCATTGGGAGATTCTCCGGAAAAGCCTTTCTGGGGATGGAGGCACAGCATATCCAGACTACCGTCCCGGATACGGTCGCCGGCATGGATATAGCGGATGGGGACGCCGCCGGAAACAGCGGTATCCCAGATTTTGTGATAATTATCGCCGATGCAGTCCTTAGAAAGCTCCGGGAGGAGAAGGCAGCCAATCTTGATCCCGTTTGCTTCCGCCTGCTCCAAAAGCTCTAACTGTCCCGAAATATGGTCTTCGTCTTCATGGGTGACAATCATATATTCCAATGTGCAGATTCCGTAATATTTTAACGCCGGCATAAGCCGGTACTTCCCCACTTCGTTTACATCTGTGCTCCCACCGTCAATCAGGATATCAAGGCCGCTTTCATAACGGATCAGGATGCCGTCCCCCTGCCCGACGTCAAGCATAGTAACTTCCAGTCCCTGTAAAGGGATACGGTATAGAAGCACGGTCAATGCTGCAGCGCAGCCGGCAAGGAAGGAACATTTTAATCCATTAGGAATAATCTGGCGGTATCGGATGCAATGCGTCAGGCAGACGGTGGCAGACAACAGGAGCAAATAATAGAGGAAAATAGCGATTTTTCCCGGACAGCCCGGTAGCCAGATGGCGCCGGGCAGCTTTAAAAACAGGCGGCATAAGGCGTCATACAGTGACAGGATATATCTGGCAGGCAAGACAAAAAGCTCTCCCACAGCCGGAAAGATGAGCCCGAAAAGTCCTCCGGCAAGAGAAAACGCCACCAATGCTGACACAAGGGGCAGAATAAAAAGATTTAACAGGATGCCGTAGACGGGGACTTCATAGTAAAAATAGCACAGGATCGGAAGCGTCATCATCTGGATGCTGATACTGGACAGGAGCAGGGAGATAATTTTTTCCTTTAACTGTACGAGGAAAAGAACCGGTATTTTTCCATAATTGGCGCAGCGTTCCTGTTCTATGCGCCTTTTTTTCCGTTGCAGCCTTAGCTGCTCCTGTTCACTTCCAAAGAGAAGCCCTTTTAGTGCGGGCTGTAAAAGCACTATGCCAAGTACAGGAAAAGACGGCATCCGGTTTGGCGACCAGCGTGATAACGGCGCTGAAGGCAAGGGCGGAAAGCGCGTCGTAACTCCTGCCAATCTCTCTTGCAAAAAGGTATGCAATCATCATAATGACCGCCCGGTTGACAGAAATCCCAAATCCAGTCATGGAGGCATAACTGATGAGAAAAAAGGCAGTGATGAGAAAAGAAAAATGCCGGGGAAGGGGAAGCTTTCCCAAAAGGAAAGACAAAAGCATACAGAGAATGGAAATATGGAGTCCGCTGATGGCCAGAATATGTCCGATACCGCTTATGGTATACAGTTCTTTGATATCTTTTTGCAGACTTGCCTTGTCACCGAGCAGCATGGCGGTGACGATTCCGGCGTACTCTGGCGGAAGGTGGCTCTGATAGAATTGTCCCAGCCTGTTTTTTAACGCCAAAAGGATACATGGGAAAAAATCTGTCCGGGCAGATGTCAGCTTGATTGTTTTTCCATAGACTTTGTAATAAATATTCTTTTCGCGGTAATACGATTTTTCATCAAATTGCCCCGGATTTGTGGGAGTTGAAAAACTCTGTAACGCTCCTTCAATCCAAAGCCTGTTTCCAGGGAGCAGGCTGTCTGCGGCTTTTGGATCGCAGATTACAAGGATATCGGAAAAAGAACAGGATTTTCCGCCAGAGGGTAAGTTTACCAGGACTTTTTTCAGATAAAGATAATCGGAATTTGGTTTATGCTCTATGCTTTTCAGGCTGCCGGTGACACAGACAGTTGGAGAATCGCTCGTTTTCCGGTCAAGCAGAAAATTCAGCGGATAATGGCTGTCGTTATCTGGCGGGGCGCCTGAAATATAGCGAAATATCAGCGTAAAACAAAACAGCGCCCCAAACAGCCAGACCATTGGTCTTTTCATGGGTGTTACCACCTCCTTCTCTAATGTGTTTCCTGTCTGCAGAAATCCTGAAAAATTGCCGCAGACAGAAGTTTTCACAAATGTTTATTTTATGATATCGTAGTTGCGTTCAAACAGTTCTCCGAGATTGATCGTATCGTCATACAGAAGTACCGTTTTCCCATCAATGCTAAACTGTACGCGGTTGATTCCAGACAGTTCAACAAGCGAATTTACCACAGAGTAGATCGCGGCCTCCCCGGTTATCCCATCTCTTTTTTCCAGAAATTCAGAGGACACATCCAGGTAGCATGTTTTTTCCTTTACGGAAACAGAGTTGATCTTGGTCCCGTCGGGAATCGTCTTTTGGAGCTGTTTTCCCTGGATTCCTTTAATATTTTCCGGACCGGCTGCCAGGCGTTCCATGACAAGCTGTTCTGCGGGGATGGCGGCGTCATAGGTGACATTGACCGGTACCGCGACAAGTGCATCTCCTTTTTTATCTGCAAAATACAGTGTGAGCGTTGTCGTCTGGGTGTAAGCGATCTTTCCGGTGTTGTCCAAAAAACTGTCGGCCGTCATAAAACCGATGGCGTTCATATTGCTGTCTGTCAGGGGCTGTCCTGATACATAAAATTCTACGCCGGAAATATCTGGTATCTGGCAAAGGGTTTTTACGATCGCCGCACGCCGCAGGATTTCTGAGACGCCGGTAAAATTACTGTAGGATGCACTAAAATAGAGGCTGATATTGCCCTGGCTGCTGATTTTATATTCATCCAGCTTGATTGGGTCAGAGATCGCCTTTACCAAAGAGATGTCTTTTGGGTCTTTTTTCATGCATTGGATCAGCTCCTCTACCAGTTTTTTTGTCGTCTTCGCCTTTGGCGTATATTTTTCCTGTCCCACCTGCGTCTCATTGGTATCCAGGCAGAAAATATAATATCCGTGGTATTCTTCTTCCTCTTTTGACGTGCAGCCGGAAAGGAAAAAGAAGACGCCGAGAAAGAGCAGCAAACCGATGCTGCGGAAAGATTGGGTTATCCATGATGTCTGTTGTCTCATTGCCTTTCGCCTCCATGCGTGGTTTTTTCTGGGATAGGAAATATTTATGCGCACAACCAGCAAAGGAAAATGTCACTTCGTGACGCTGGCTGGCAAAGTGTGCTTCGCATTTTGTTTTTGTTAATTCACAAGAGTGTGCAAAGCACACTTTGTTCTGGGATAGGAAATTGCTCAAAACGTAGTGGTATGCAAGGGCAAAACGCTGGTTTTGCCCTTTTTTCTGGGATAGGAAATTGCAAGTCCTCCTATAGGAGAGCTTTGCCCTTTTTCATCATGTCTCAGTGGTAATATAATTGAGCGGTATGCGTACTGTAAAGGTCGTCCCTTCTTTTTCCTTGCTATGTAGTTTAATGGAACCGCGGTGCAGTAAAATAGCGCTTCTGGTCAGAGCCAGGCCAAGCCCTGTGCCGCCGGTCTCTCTGGAACGCGCTTTATCCACACGGTAAAAACGCTCAAATATTTTATCCTGCGCATCCTCCGGAATGCCGACGCCGGAGTCCTGGATCTTGACATAAAAGAATTTATGGTCTGCATTCAGGGTGACGCGTACCCAGCCATCGTCATAATTATATTTGATAGCGTTGATGATCAGGTTATTTAAGGCGATTGACATTTTTACTTCGTCGATGTCGGCGATCACTGGCCGGAAGCTCTCATAGATCAGCTCGATATTGCGCTCTGCGGCGATTGGGCGGATCCTCTTTAAGAGCTGCTCAATCAAATCGTTGATACTGCAGCTTGTGATCACCATATTTGCCTGATTTTTTTCTAACTTGACCATGGAAAGCAGGTCGTTGATGATCTGCGTCATACGTTCAATCTCATTGTTGATATCTCCCATAAACTCCTGGTATAATTCTTCTGGGACTCCGGTCTGGGAGAGGAGGGAATCCGACAGCACCTTCATAGAAGTCAGGGGAGTTTTTAATTCATGCGAGACATTGGATACGAAATCTTTCATGGACTCGTCCTGTTCTTTGATATGTCCCAGCATTTTATTAAAAGAATCGCTGATCGTCGCCACTTCAGAATACGTGCTTAAGCTGAGGGAAACATCCGGGTCGCCGTTTGTCACATTGTCGATCGTATTGCGCATTTTTGTCAATGGCTTTGACAGAAAATTGGAATACAGATAAGCAAAGAGCAGGATAAAAATGGCAATTGCCGCCATGATGAGCAGAAGGCGGTAATTGACAGACTCTACCAGCAGATTCAGGCTTTTCATAGAAAAGCTGATCAGCACTGCGCCGCTGACACTGCCGGTTGCAGAATCTACGATCGGGATGGTCAGCTGCGTGTAATCCCCAATCTCATTGATATACTCGGAATCAGGAGAATAAAAACACTGGATCACTTCGGTCGAGATCGCAGTTTTTCCCTCTTCCAGCCCATAGGTGTCTTTGATCACCCTTAAATTGGAATCAACGATCAAAACGCGTCCCTGATATGCGTTGGCGACTTCTTCCGACTCTCTTTCCACTGCATCGGATTCCTGCCCGGAAAGATAACCGGTAGAGAGCGCCAGATTGGATATGACATTTCCATATGCTTTTAATTCGTTTGTCTTTTGTGAGATAATCTGTGCGTTGTATGCCTTGACCACAATATTGGAAAACAAAATAACAGGCAGTATGCCAACCAGGAATACTACGGCAAATACCTGTATGCGCATACTGCGCAGCTTATACCATATGCTTTTCCACTTCTCTTTCAAGGTAATCTCCATTCCAAGCGAATCAATTCGCTTTGCGTTTTACGCGATGGCGGCGATACATCCTTGCAGAAGCAAGGATGAGAAATCCGGCAATACGATTTTTCCTATCCCTGCTAATTCTGGAAATAGTAACCTACTCCCCACTTTGTATGGATATATGCCGGATCGCTGGGGGTGCTTTCAATCTTTTCACGGAGACGCCGTATATGTACATCTACCGTTCTGACGTCCCCCGGATAATCATAGCCCCATACGGTATTTAAAAGCTCTTCCCGGCTGTATACTTTGTTCGGATGTGTCATCAGCAGCTCTAGCAGATCAAATTCCTTTGCCGTCAGATTGACTTCCCTGTCATCGATATACCCGCGCCGGCTGTCCAGATCAATGCGCAGCCCGCCGAATGCCAGTTCATTTTTTTCCGGCGCTTTTTGCGTTTTGGCATCCCGCCGGCGCATGATCGCTTTGATCCTTGCCTTTACTTCCAATATATTAAACGGTTTTGTGATGTAATCGTCCGCGCCATATTCCAGACCAAGGATTTTATCCATGTCATCGCCCTTTGCCGTCAGCATGATGATCGGGACGTCAGAATATTCCCGAATCTGCTGGCAGACCTCAAAGCCGGTAAATTTGGGCAACATGACGTCTAACAGA
>CANQCD010000074.1 GCA_947589455.1 uncultured Lachnospiraceae bacterium
GCGAAGCACACTTTGCCGCGCCAGCCAGCGTCACGAAGTGACATTTTCCTTTGCTGGTTGTGCGCATAAATATTTTTACTTTATAGGAAACAAGAAGTTTCCTATAAAGTAAAAATATTCTGCCGGCGCATTTGCGCCGGCAGATCCTGGCTGAATCATTTTCAGCCGGGCAGTCTTTTTTAAAGCTCACGGCAAAAATCCCGCCACAGCCTGCTCTGCCCATACAAGCTGCATTTTCCCGCCATGCACACCGGCATCTGCGGAAAGAAAACACACGCCGTTTCCTAGATACGTTTCTTCACAGAATCGGAAATGTCAGACGTTTTGCTGACATGGGCAAATTTCATAGAACCGCCTGTCACCTGATCTAACTCATCGTCATTTAACATTTCTTCATTCTGCTCGTTCTCGAGCTCTTGTTCTTTTTCTTTGCTCATAATTATGACATCCTTTCTGCCTTTTTAGGCTTTGATCTTCATCTTACCGGTTACGCCGGTCTTTTTCTTCAAGACTTTCTTATATTTCGCCTTGCTCTTCTTTGGTACCTTAAATGTCGCCTTCGCAGCAATGCCCTTAAATGCATTCTTGCCAATCTTTGGCGCACTCTTCCGCTTAAACGTCACTTTCTTCAGGCTCTTACATCCATAAAAGGCCTTTGCCCCTATGTTCGTCACAGATTTTGCAATCGTGATGCCTGTCAGTTTTTTACAACCGTAGAAAGCGCTTGCTCCTATGGTCTTGACGTTTTTACCAATAACAGCTTTTTTCAGCTTCTTCTGATTCTTGAACGCATTCGCCGCAATCTTAGTTACCTTATAGCTCTTTCCGCCAATCTTCACAGTTGCCGGAATCGTAACAGATGCAACGCTGCTCTTCACTTTAGATACTGCTGCGCTGCTGCCGGATACCTTATATGTCACGCCCTTCTTTGTCGTTGTCTTGCTTCCGGTACCTGTGTCTCCAACAGGAGGCGTTTCTGACGCTGGATTCTGCGTTGCAGGCGTCTCTGACGCCGGTGTCTGTGTTGCAGGCGCTTCTGTCGCCGGTGCCTCAGACGTTACAGGTTCTCCTTCTTTTACAGTTAATTCAACAGTATACTTCTTGATCGCAGCGTTTGGCAAGTTGGTATAGTTTGACTCTTCTACGCCGAAATTATATCCAGAAGAATCCTGCTCTTCATTTACGCTTGCGCTGATCTCACTGTTCTTCGGCATAACGAAAGCATTCAACTTGGTTGAGCCCGCCTTAATGCCGGTCACATTTCCATAGTCGTCTACTGTTGCGATCTCTTCGTCCTCTGTACTCCAGATTACCTGCAGTCCTTCCGTTCCTTCCGAACCGATCGAAGCATCTTCCTTGGAAGATTTGATGTTTGCTGACGCTCTGTCTGTATATCCTTCAAATACTTCCATTGCCGCGCCATCGCCGATCTTGCCGTCTTCGATGCTGTTGACTGCATCCATCTGCTCGCCAGTTGCAGAACGCACGATTTCTTTCGTCTCCGTCTTGCCGTTGTACTCTACATAGAACGTTCCCGTCTCCGTGACCGCTCCGTCCTTCTCATCTACTACAAACTGCTTTGCAGAGTCAACTGTCACCTGTTTTTCAACAGAAACGCCCTCGCCGCGCGCTAACTCTTGCACTGGTACCTTAGCCAGCTCTACGTTGCCGTCCGCTGTCACGATACCGATTGACGCCTCGCGTTCCTTCGCATAACGCGCATTGCTGTTTTTGATATCAACCGCAATGTCATAAACGTCTCTCTCTGCTGTCTCTGACACGGTAAGGTTTTCTAACGTAGTCTCTTCCTCGATTGACTTCTCAAACGTCCGGTTGATCAGCTCGTTGCCGGAAGCATCTGTGAGGTTCACCGTAATCGCCACGTCAGTATCTTTTTCACCCAGTTTGACTGCTGCTAATGCGTCATAAGTATTTCCGCCCATCAGCTTCGGAATCTTAATAGAATCCACAGTCTGGTACTCGGTAACGCCTTCCTTGCCGTCGCCTTGCCCTGCCACTGCTTCCTGAAGCAGGCTGTCGCCCTTGCTGTCAGTGATCTTTAATACTGCGTTTTCCAGCGTGTCGATTCCGTCATTGAGAATGCTAAACGATACGATATTCTCCTCGCCAGCTGTCAGGCCGTCCATTGATGCCTGAGACACTTTCATAACAGAAACCGGAGTGATATCCATCGCTACCAGCGTCTTGTTTGTCTCATCTGGTGCAACATATTCTACAAAATCATCCTCCTCAACCTTTTCCTGCTGCTCAGACTTCGGAATTTCCGCACTCTTGTTATAGTCATCGATCGTCTCATTAAATTCCTCTGCTGTGACTTTCTTTGACTCAGTCTTGGTTGCCAGTGCAGTCAATGTCGCATCATCATTGACAACAAAGGAAAGATTGTCATAGTTTGCACCCTCGCCGCTTGTTACCTGGACAGCTCCTGTCATGCAGCCCTCCGCAATATCATAGCGAGCCATATAGATCTGTGTCTCCACGGTCTGATTTGATGCATCTGCCGCCTCTTCAGAGCCTTCTTCGATGCCCTCTTTCAGCTCTGCTTTCTGTTCTGTCCATGAAACATAGACATAACCGTCTGCGCTCTTTACATCAAAACCGGAAATCGGGCTTACCTCTTGTTCTGCAGCCTCTTCCTCTCCTGCGCTCTCGTCAGTCTCATCAGAAGAAGATACTTCACTGACATCTTCCGTATTGCTTGCAGCCTTCGCATCTTTGCTTTCTACCAGAGTCATAACAGGGATATAACCCGGATCCTCCGGATTTTCCGGACGCGACTTATCAATGATATAATACTGCGTCCCACTGTCTGTTGTCTTTTTGATCAGACAATCATTTCCTACCGCATTAGAGATGTTTAAGCCTACAATGTTGCCATCTGACAGCCATGTCAGATACGTATCATCAAGCTTCCTCTCCTTGCTGATTGCCTTTGTGAAATGCACTTCCGCATCCGATACGTTATCGCTGGTGATCATTATCGGATGTGACATCGTACCTTCCTCAAAGTCATAAATCTGCATATAGACGTCTCTGTCGTTGACCGTCGTCATGCTCTGGTCATAATCTACCGTGTAGGCAAACAATCCCAGATTATTATAGCTGATCGCATCTGTGTCAACGATCTTTGGCGAATACTCTTCCGGAACGGTATCAGAACCTGTTATCTCATCTTTTTTATCCGAAACCACTCCAGCCTCTGTTGACGAATCCTTTTTATCCGACATAGCCGAATTTCCTGCATAAATCGCAGGCTCTTTGTTATCCTGCCAATATCCGTCATCGTCCAGCTGCTCATCCAGATATACGGCTGGAACCGTTTCAAAGAGCACCTGCCCATACCACGCAGCTACATAATCCTCATAGCTGACGCCGATATTTGCTGCCTGTGCTTCAATCTCTGATTTCAGCTCGCTGTTGAGATCGCCGTAATCCGTCACCCAGCTTCCTTCTGTTCCACTGCCGCTAAACTTATATTTGCGGTATGCCATATTTGAGTAAGCCGGATAGATTACATCGCCGACTACCTCTCCTTCTGCTGCGTCAGAAACCTCGTACTCATTCTTCGTATAATATACGATCAGGGAATCGTTATTATATACGACGTTCGGAGCAACATCCCCTGCGATATCGCCGATATCCTGACTGTTGCTGTTTAATTTTGACGTCTCCTGTGTGATCGCCATCGGCTGACCAAATTCTTTCTTATCCTTATCAAAGAAAGCGCCGTGGATATCCATCGCATTCATCATATCAATACGAGACGTTTCATCTGTAAATTTCTTATTTGCAGTTGACCATGTCACCATGATTCCTCTGTCGCCCAGATCAAATATGCTGACATCCTGGTCTACCGTCCCGTCGTCCTCTAACAGCACCGGATCGCTCCATTTCTTTGTCTCATGGTCATAAATGGTATAATGTACTGCCGCACTGTTTAAGCTGTTCTCACGCGCCGGAGTTCCATCGTCCTTTGTCTCATCATCCAAAAGTACGCCGAGGTAATCTCCATTTTTCAACGCTGTGATCTGCACGTCCGTACCGCTGTAAATGCCCTTTTTCAGCACTGCTTCTTTCACGCCGTTCTCATTTTCATCCAGGCTCTTAACCGTTACGCCGGCAGAATGCCACTTGCTCCTGTTCTTAAAGTACTCTCTGGAATCTCCCTTTAATACTGCGCTGTTATCATGCAGATAATTCAGGTTTTCCAGACCTGTCGACGCTGAATTTCCACCGCCGAACAAGCTGATATCCTTAGATACAAACGGCCAGCTTGCAGATATGAACAATACCTTGACGCCAATCTCTGCAGAAAGGTTTACAGAACCTGAATTGTCCCTGTCATCCGTAAAGAACGCCATATCAAACTGCGCCTTACCGGATACCGTCACGCTGATCATATCGCTCAGCACGCCGACGGCCGCATGAAGCCCAATATACGGATTTACTTTAAATGCACCCGTATGAGTATAATTCGGGTCGTCTAAGTTAAACAGATCGATCTTGTTCTGTTCTCCTATCAGAGAATCTTCTTTTCCTGTCGTCAGGTAATAGCGGGTCAAATCCCCAATCTGCTCATTCTCTGCGATAACAAAGGTAGCTCCGCTATCGGTTACTCCAAGACCGAATCCAAGAGAAATGGTAATACCGATCGGAGTTGCAAAGTTTACATTGACGTCAACGCCGCCTGTCACAGAAGCGCTAATAACCATGCTCTTAAAATAGTATGCGCTCTTCTCTTCGTCTTTTCCGAAAGAGATCTCCAGAGATACCGCAACATCTGCGTTGACTCCGGCGCCTACCATAGTCTTTGTCTCCTTCGGGTTTGATGCATGTGCGATTTCATCATCAAGCGCCTTGGCTGACTCAGTCATCTGCTGTTTCAATTCCTGCAGCTTCTTCTGCTCATCCGCCGTCGGTCCGCCCTTCTTGTTTGCCAGCTTCACCGACTCATTGATATACTTTTCCTGAGCCTCTGCCTTCTCTGTGGCTTTTCCCGCAACGGAATCGTATTTCTCAACGTTTCCAAATTCTTTCGAGATCTCGCCGGTCTGGAAGCCCATTGACAATGTCATAGTACCTTCATCGTCTACCACGATATTCTCATTTGACTTTGCATCGAACTCACCGTTCCAGCCGAGGTCAAATTTGGAATTGATATTTCCGATCAGTGAAATCACGGTGTTGGCCCCGCCAAACTCAAAGCTGTTGACAAAGTCAAGCATTCCAATCGCTTCCATCAGCGCGATACCAGTCTTTCTCTCGTAATACTTCGTACCCTGCTGATCGAATACCTGGAATGTGATCGTTGTTCCAGGAGCCAGTTTCATCGTTTTCGGATTGAAATCAAAGGCAAAATTACCGGAATCCTTCGCCTCAATCTCCTTTGTAATCGCCGTGTCCGGAATCTCTGTGCCATCATTCGTATAGAAGCGGAGAATTCCTTTTACCGGCTGCAGATTATTGTTTTTGCTCTCTACGTGGAAACGCAGGCGATATGTTGTGTCGCCATTATCCATTGCGTTCCATGCAATGCTCTTTTCTTCTTCTTTGCCATTTACCGTCTGTACATAAGACGCCGTCGCAGAAGTAACATTCATAACAGAATCTGTCGAGAATGTCAGGTTCGTATTATATGCCGGACGCGATATCTGGTTTGCCGTCATGACAGAACCATCCGGCGCATTATAGGTAAATGTCACCAGCATATAATCGTTGACATAATATGTCCCGTCGCCGTCCATCTCATAGGAACCGTTCCCGTCTGTTGTCGTACTGTCTCCATCCGCCATAACCTGCACGCCAGACAGTCTCTGCGTCTTCGTCGTATTAGAAAACAGCTCTCTATCCTTCAAGGATACCCTGCCCATCAGATAAGCGATCTTGTCGTCATCTATTCCATCCAGATTCTTTTCTCTTTCCTGGAAATCGTAATAGATCACCGTATGTGCGATAGACGGTGCGAATGACAGTACGTTTCCGACAGAAGAACCAAGATCATGGTATCCTTTTCCTGCATTCTGCTCTGCTGCGGTGATATCTCCGTTTTTGTCGGCGTCAAGCGTACCGTCGCGCCATGTTGCGCGGTACAAATGGTTTTCATCAGCGGCATTTTCATTTGCCAGCCCTATAATAGAATACGTGCTGTTGATCATAACGCCGTTGACGTCCATCGGAGTGTTCGCATTGCCGCTTACCGTCTTGGAAGGATTATCCGGGTCAACATACAGAACGGAACCTTTGTCCGCATGTCTTCCCTTCGGATCCGCCATAACAGAAATCTTTGATTCCTCATACTTGATATCTATGTTGATCGTATTCGTCGTCTGAGGAACCAATTTAATCTCATTTGGTAAAGACGATTTCACCTGGGCAACTTCTTTCTTTTTCGCCGTATCCACTGTAGAAAATCCTTCTACGGAATATCCTGATTTCGGTGTTCCTACAATGCTGATACTGTCAAGCAAAGTCGCGTCGCTAAGGGTGCTATTATTATTAAATCCCTTAAAAGCTCCCGCATCTGACTGCTTTACCTTCACGTTCCCGCCTGATTTTGAGATTGTAACGCTTCCGTTATTTAAGAACTGCAGCTTTGCTTTTTTTACCTCAAACTTCGGACGGAGCCGGATGTTATTACCGGAAGCAACATATTTTGATTTGTTTGTTGTATTTACCAAATCACCCAGCTTGCTTCCATTGAAGCTCTCCCACTGGTTCTTGCTTACATTAAGCACTTCGTAGCCCTTAAAGGTAGTGTTGTCGGCGTTCGGGGTAATGCCATCACTTGTCTTACTGTTTCTGTCATATGAATAAGACAGGTTCAGCGCATCATCCTTCTTTACTAATACCTGACTCTCTGCACCTTTTAAATAAGCACATCCTAAACGGAACGGATTTCCCTGCTCTCTCTTCTCATTCTGTCCAGTATAAAGCACTGACTGATGTGCATTGCCCGCATTTACGATCGAACCGTTGGCATTGATCGCACTGTTATCCATACTTACCGTATATCCCGGATAGGTTACAGTAACTTTTGTCACATGCAGTTTTGCGTTATTATTTTGGTTTACAGGCTGTACAGAGGCGGTAACGCTCCCAGAAGATACTTTATCCCCATCGCTTAACGTAAGGGACGCTGTCTGTTTGCTCGCCCTAGAGCCAATCGCATTGGCTGTGTTGCTATAAATCTGCCTGCTTCCCACTTTAATGATAACTCTTCTGTCTGATTTTTTTACCTTACTGCAGCCCTGCTTGACATCGCAAGATCCCTCATCGCTGTAAAATTCAACCGCGACACTGCTTGCCGTTGTCAGATCCAAGCCAGAGATCACTGTCGCGCTCGCCTCGCGACCTGAGGATGAAATAGTTTTGTCCATGCTATGAGGATCCGTCGTCTCGCTTGCCTTTTTGCCTGCTTTTTTAGAGACAGGCTGGCTCTCTGTGACAACGTCTTCCGACTGCTCATCGTTCGTAATCGTAACCAGCGTTGCGTTTTTGTCTTTTGTCACTACTCCGTCTTCCGAAGTCAGCCCGACATAGAAAGAAACATCTTCTTTCACATCGCTGTTATCTTTTAACGGAATCGTCACTTCCTTGCTCGTCATGCCCGGCGCAAATACCAGCGCTTCATTGACAGACTCATAATCAACGCCCGCCTTTGCCGTAACTGCGGATGTCCCCACTGTCAGCACACTGAGTTTTTCCAGCCCTTCTGTCTTGTTTACCGTCAGCGTCACTTCTTTTACGCCGCGTTTTACCTTGACAGAGGAAGCCGCCATCTCATATGCATCCGGCACTTCTTCTTCGTTATCCAGGATATTAAAATAACCGGTATAACTCTCGCTAAGCTTAGCGCCAGACGCATCTGACAGGATAAACATAACCTGCTCGTCGCCTTCTGAGAGCTCATCATCGATTGCAGAAATATCAACCGCTTTCTTATATTCGCCCTCTGCAAAGGTGAACGTATATTCTACGCCGTCCATCTTCTTTGCCGCGTCAAGAAGGTTTTCCTTTCCCTTTGTCATAAGCTTTTCTGCTTTCTGGTAATCGCTGTCCTTCTTGTCGTTTGTCTCTCTCCAGGACTTCTGTGCGGCAACCTTGCCATTCTGCATTGCGGCCGCCTTTCTCATACCAGACAGCTCGCTCAGCTTCGCCGTTCCGCTTGTCTGCTCAACTGCAGCCTTGCTGTCAACGGTGTCGGCGTCGGCGCCTTCAGACGCTTCCTCCTCTTTCGCTGACTTAACAGTTAAGCTTTCCCCATATTTTTCCATCAGGGTCTGCGTGTTGCTATCTGCGTCAAGGACTGTCTTTTTCTTGCCATCCTCTACTGTCAGCAGATAGTCGTCCCCGTATTTAGCGGAAACACCGATTGCTTTCAATGTGACCTTCGCTTTTCCTTTTGTCCCTCCAGCCCTCACAATAAGGAGTTCGGAATCTTCACCCTCTGCTCCTGTCAGCTGTGATTCACCGAAGGCGATCAAGCCTTTTGGATACTGTTTGCTGCTCGCCGTCTCTGCTAACTTTTTCTTTAATGCTTTTTCTGTCAGCTGCTTTGCCTGCGCATTTGTCTGCTTTGCCGCGGCAGATGCATCAGCCGGGCAGGTTATCGCAGAAAAAACCATGCTGCAGGAAAGGATTCCGGCAAGTATCCGCTTACCTACTTTTCCTCTCAAAACGTTTTCCTCCTTTTTTTGCTATCTATATAATTATGGCCGGGTCAGTGCATTCTCATATACCAGTCGATATGCCTTCCGATAGAGAATTCTTTGCTCCAGCCGAGTTTTCGGCGTTTTTTCCTCCACTTCTTTCACGGACTTGTAATTTTCTCCATCCACGAAAGTTTTTACTCCCTCTTCATACTCCTCTTTTGTAAGCGTCAGGTCTTCCGCTTTAATGACCGCCTGATATACCATCTCGGAAGCCAGCATATCCTTTGCGGCCTCTGTCAGCTTGCCGTCATATTCCTCTGCCTCAATGCCATACGCCGCCTTCATATAATCCTCGATAGAAAGGTTTGCCTGCAGCGCTTCCTGTTCATACGCCGTCTGCAGCTGCTGTTTAAACTCTTCGAGCTGTTTTTTCGGATATTCTGAGACTGTTGCATTTTTTACCGCTTTGCCCCACGCTTCCTCTGCCATTTGATCCTCCGCTTCCTGCTTTCTGTCCTCTTCTAGCTCCCCGCGGATAGATTCCCGGACTTCGGCCGCTGTATCACAGTCAAAATACTTCTCTGCCGTATCATCCGTGAGTTTGGGAACGTCCTGTAAGAATACGTCGGATACCGTGACATGGTATAACAGCTTTTTCCCCGCATAAGCGGAACCATCCTCCTCTGGCACCCTTGCAGCGATCTTAAACTCCCTGCCGGGGCGCTTCCCTATCAGCCCTTTTTCCAGATCGGCGATCAGCGTGCCGGAACCGATCTGAGCCGTCAGGTTCTCGCAACATGCCTGGTCAATCTTTTTCTTTCCCCGGTATCCCTGAAAGCTAAGCGTAATATAGTCGCCTTTTTCGATTGTCTTGTCTTTCTTTTCTCTCCTGGACGCATGGCTCTCTAACTCATTATTTATCTTCTTTTCCACCTGCTGCTCCGTTACCTGTTCCGGCTCTATTTTCTGGATCTCAATCCCTTTATACTTTCCCAGCTTGACATAACCGGTCAGGTCGACGACCTGATTGATCGACAGTTTCTCCAATTCAGCGGTCTTTTCATCTTTCTGCGCTTTTTTGCCCGAATCGCTATTCTCCGCCTTTTTGCCCTGGCAGCCCGTCAAAAACATGCAAAACAGAAGTGCACAGACGCCAAATCTCCTTGCCGCGCGGCGCGCCGTCCTTTTTCCAAAAACAGGCAGCCCCCCGATCCTTTCTGTGTTTCTTTTACTCTGTCGTTCCATATGCTTCTCTCCTTTTGAATCTCACATGTTTTCCGGTGTTTTGCGTCTTTCCCGCCGCCAGTCCTTTTGCAGCAGGGCGGCGACTGCGCTCTCATGTTCCGGCAGGAAATAATGTCCTGCTTCTTTTACCGCCTTAACCCGGATCTCGCCGCTGAAATATTTTCTCCACTCCCCATACCGCCTCTTCCACCCCATTGTCAGGACGTCCCTCCCGCCAAAAAGTAAGGTCACAGGATGCGGCGATCTCTCTCCCGGCTTTTTTTCCATATAGTCAAAAAAGCGCGCCGCATCTGTCCGGAATTGCGGAATCCTGCTCCGAAACGCTGTCCCTGTGCTGTTTCCAGACTGTAGTTTCTCTAAAAAATATGCTATGGCCCGGTCTGGCAAAATATCCCACACAGAATATCTCCGATTCCCAAAATGGCAATATCTGTCCGGCAGGGAAGCCGCAAGATAAACCCTCCTGACGTTCCGGCCTTCTCTTCCAAGCGCTTTTGATAACGCCACCGCCAGCGCGCTCCCCACGCAATACCCAAACAGGGTATAACTTCCATATCCCGCCAGCTGTCCCGCCAGATATCCGGCAATCTCTGGAACAGCCTCTTTCTCAAAATCTGTCGTGCGCACTACGGCGATATCCCACGGCAGCTCTTTTAAGTTTCCTGCAAGACCGCCATAAATCTCACTCTCGCCGCCGCCATAAGGGATACAGATCAGCAGATGACCCCTGTTTTCCCTGACCAGCCAGTCGACTCCTCTCAACCTGCCGCGGCTCTTTTCCAGCGCCGCCGCCAGGAGACGGACTGTCGGATATCGGTAGATCAGCCCATAAGAGCAGTCATATCCTCTGTCCCGCAGCGCGCCTGTGATCTGCAGCGCCGTCAGGGAATCCAGCCCTCCCTCCAGCAAAAGATCTCTGTCCGGTGAAAACGGGATTTCGGGAAGATATTTCCTCACCAGTTTTTCTAACAGTCTCCCTGCGGGAGTTTCTGCACCCTGCCCGCCTGCGCCGGCCTCCTTTTGCCCATTTTGCGCCTCTGCGACCTGCGCGGCCATAGTCCGGAGTTTTTCCCGGTCAAGCTTGCCGTTTTTGTTCCGCGGAAAGGACGGCGTCTGATACCATACTGCCGGAACATGGTATGCCGGAAGCCGCTCCGCCAGACGAGAGGCGAGCCCGTCAATCTCCTGGTCTGCTTCGTACCAGGCAGCCAGACGGTTTCCTGCCGCCGCAACATATGCCGCCCGAATCTCCGGCTGCCGGAGCAGCATCCGCTCTACAATCCCCGTGTCAATGCGCATCCCCCGCAGCTTGATCTGCGAGTCCCTGCGCCCGCGAAAATAGATTTCTCCATCCGCCCCCAGCACGCAGCGGTCTCCGGTTCGATACGCCCTCTGCCCCTGATACCAAAAGTATCCGCCGGGCGAACCGCCCAGATAGCCCATCCCAACCAGATCGCCGGTAATGCAGAGCTCGCCTTCCGCCTCTACAGGGAGTATAGTACCGCTCTCAGGCGCCATCACATATAACCGGGTATTGGCAACTGCCCTTCCGATTGGAATCTCCCCTCTCCTCTCTCCGCCGCACTCATGCCATGAAACGTCGATCGTACACTCGGCAGGTCCATATAAGTTCACCAGCCGCACACCCGGAAAATTTTTCTCCACGCGCCGCGCCAGCGCCTCGGACAGCGCCTCTCCGCTGACAAACATCTCGGACAGCCTGATCTGCTTCTGTCCCGGCCGCTCACGCTCCCAGTAATCAAGAAATGCAGAAAGCATACTGGGGACAAAATGGATCCTGGTAATCTCCTGGCTGACTAAAACCTCGCCAATCCGATCCGGCAGACGCTCCTGTCCCTGCCCCATCAGATACAGGCATCCCCCATAAGCCGGGGCGAGCAAAAGCTCCCAGACAGCGACGTCAAACGTATACGGCGTCTTTTGCAATGTGACCTCGCCGCAGCCATACTGGCGGTTCATCCATTCCAGACGGCACATCAGGGAATAAACGCTGATCTGCACGGCCTTTGGCGCGCCGGTAGAACCAGATGTGCAGATCAGATATGCCCTCCGGCTCTTTAATTCTTCTTCAGAAAATACCCGGCTGGCATCGCACTGTGCGCGCTGCATCGTATCGTTCTCCGGCATTGCGCCGATCATGTCGACCTCGTTT
>CANQCD010000075.1 GCA_947589455.1 uncultured Lachnospiraceae bacterium
TATACACTTCCTCGTTGCCTAGGCGTGTTCGGGACTTTCACCCGTTAGAGCGCGCCCATGGCGCGCAAACAAAAAGGGCACCGCCTGCGCCGGTACCCTTGTGTACACACTATGTTTTGAGCAACTTCCTATCCCATAAAAACTCCCCTTTATGCCGGTTTCCCAACATAAAGGGGAGGCTTCCAATATATAATTACTATGGATAGTACCTTTTATATACAATAATCGCTCCATACACTTTCTTCCACAGATGTACAGCTATTTCGTTTTATCAGAGTCCCCTCCAGCTCTACTCTCACCACGCCTTTATGACCGCCTTTCATACGGTCTAAAAGCAGAAGCATAGCAAATTTCCCCATTTCTTCTTTGGGCAGCCTTACCGTAGTCAGCATCGGCGTCATATTCTGCGCCTGTTCAATATCGTCGCTGGATATGATAGACGGCATATAATATCTGTTTTTATACCTGTTTAGACATTTCAGCATACCAATCGCCGAAATATCATTCGCGCAGTAAATTCCGGTAGGACAATCGCCGGAATGTAACAGCCGTTCCATAATCTCAAAGCCTTCTGCCTCTGTCTGTTCTGTTTCAATAACGTAATTCTGATGGAGCTCTATTTCATGTTTTTGCAGGGTTTTCAAATAACCGTTGTACCTTGCCTCATTGTGACATTCGCCCAAATATCCAATCTTCCTGTGTCCCAGTTCAATCAAATGTTCTACTGCCATGGCGGCAATTTTCTCACCATCGCAAGTCACCTCGTCCACCTCATAATTTGTGGAATTTCGGTTTACAGACACTACATTTTTATATTTCTGGTTTAGCTTTTTTAGTGCTGTTTCATTGCACTTTCCAATAATAATAAGACCGTCGCATTTTCCCTCTGCTTCACCATACATATCATGGATAACCTGGTCTAATTTTTCCGCGTTGCATTTTCTGTCATTAGAAAACAGGGGGCGGAACCATACTTTCGATAATATGCACATATGCTTGTGTATTTCGCTCTCAATAATATGCAAAAGCTCCGTAAAAAAAGGATCTGACTGGTCAGCGTCCATTCGTGTCATCAAGACATTAATATAGTATGTGTCGTTTCTTTGATTGGCGGCGCCCATTTTTAGATTTCTGGCAGCTTCATTCGGAACATAATTTAATTCCATCGCAGCTTTCCAGATTTTATCACGTAATCCCGGCTGGGCACATTTGTAATTGGGATTGTTTAGGACTCTGGACACCGTGGCGGAAGAAACGCCAACCTTTTCAGCAATTTCTTTAATTGACATATTGTCTCCTTAACATTTTTTAATCGTTTCACAATCGTTAAACATATTTACATACCTATTTTGTAGGAATATAGAGTACGCATAACTTATAAAATTCATTCCTGCCCTTGTCAAGCAGCAGACCAATAATGAGCGTCTGACGCTTTTAAGGCAAATGATGCTGGACGGATTCGAACCGCCAACTTCGGTTTTGCAAACCTATGCCATTCCGACGGCCACAGCATCCTGGCAGTGATGTATTTTCCTCTTTTTTTACTGCAACACAAGCATAACTTAGTCGTCTTGCAGATTCAATACAAAATACTGAAATCGTATTCAGACCGGAAAACTGTTATAATGAATCATGTAAAAACACTCATTAAACATATCACATCGGTTGCATTCTGTTTTTTCTTTGTGTTATAATGGTTCGTATGCAAAAAAGGAAATACCGGCGGGCATTACTGCGCCCGCCGCCCAAAATTTACATAAAGCAGGGCAGAAATGGAGGATTGTATGAGTGAGTATTCTGGAAAGGAAATCGTAGTTCTGGAAGGATTGGAGGCTGTCAGGAAGCGTCCGGGAATGTATATCGGCTCTACCGGCTCGCGCGGACTTCACCATCTGATCTGGGAAATCCTCGATAACAGTATTGACGAACATCTTGCCGGATTTTGCAGTGAGATCAATATTACCGTACAGAAGGACGGCGGAATCTGCATTGAAGATAACGGGCGCGGCGTGCCCATTGATATCCACCCCACCAAAAAAATCCCAACGGTGCGCGTCGTCTATACCATCCTCCATGCCGGCGGCAAATTTAGCGGAACGGCATATAAAGTATCCGGCGGACTGCACGGAGTCGGCTCTTCGGTAGTCAACGCCCTCTCCCGCAAGATGACTGTCGAAGTCAAAAAGGACGGCCAGATTTACCGAGATGAATATGAAAACGGCGGCCGCCCGATCATGCCGTTAGAAAACGGCTTTCTGCCGTCTGTGGGCAAATGCGCCAAAAAATCTTCCGGTACCCGGGTCGTCTTTTACCCCGACCCGGAAATTTTTGAGACAGTGACATTCAAGGCAGACGTGATTAAGAAAAAACTCAAAGAGATTGCTTTTTTAAATAAGAATTTAAAATTAAATTATAAAAATGAATATGATGAAGAAGAGATCACTTATCTGGAAGAGTCCGGCATCCAGAGCTTTGTCAGCTATATCAACAGGGACGCCTCCGTCCTGCACGACGAACCGATCTATATCGAAGGAAAGAGCGGCGATATCGAGGTGGAAATCGCATTCCAGTATACGACAAGCTTTTCCGAGCAGATCAACCCCTACTGCAACCGTATCAATGTAGTAGACGGCGGCACGCTTGTCACCGGCTTCAAGACCGCCCTGACGCGCGTGATGAACCAGT
This sequence comes from uncultured Lachnospiraceae bacterium, assembly GCA_947589455.1. Lineage (GTDB taxonomy): Bacteria > Bacillota > Clostridia > Lachnospirales > Lachnospiraceae > Butyribacter. The sequence continues at coordinate 2,686 of CANQCD010000075.1, forward strand.
ACGCCAGGGAGCTTGGCATATTAAAGGATAAGGATGAAAATTTTGACGGCAAAGATATCCGCAACGGTCTTGTCGCTATTATTTCCATCAAGCATCCCGACCCGCAGTTTGAGGGACAGACCAAGACAAAGCTCGGAAATACGGACGCCAAGAGCGCCGTGGAGGATGTGTTCAGTCTTGAAGTTCAGCGCTATCTGGACAAAAATGTGGACATCCTGAAAAAAATCCTGGATAACGCCATGAAATCCTATAATGCCAGAAAAGCCGGCGACAAGGCGAGAAACGCTGTCTTAAAGCAGCTAAACGACGTGGATACAAAGAGCAAGCTGGCCGCCTGTACTTCAAAAAAGCCGGAGGAATGCGAGGTATATATCGTGGAGGGCGACTCTGCCGGCGGCACGGTAAAAACTGCGAGAAACCGGAAGACACAGGCAGTCCTGCCCCTGCGCGGAAAAATCCTGAACGTCGAGAAAGCTTCTCTGGAAAAAATCCTCCAGAACAATGAGATCAAATCCATGATCGCCTCGTTTGGCTGTGGTATCGGGGATGATTTTGACATCAGCAAACTCCGCTATGACAAGATCATTATTTTGACAGATGCCGACGTGGACGGCGCCCATATCAGTACGCTGCTTTTGACGTTTTTTTACCGGTTTATGCCAGAGTTGATCTATGAGGGGAAAATCTACCGCGGACTCCCGCCCCTCTATAAAGTAGATTATGAGAAAAAGAACGCCCCGCGCGGCGAGGAGCAAAAAGCGACCCGCGGCGAGGGCAGGGGAAGGAAGAAGAAAACGTATTCTGAATATGTTTTTAATGATTTTGAACTGGAAAAATTCCGCAAGAATAAAGAGAATAAGATTATAAATATCCAGCGCTATAAAGGGCTTGGAGAAATGGACGCCGAACAGCTCTGGGAGACAACGCTGGATCCGGAAAGCCGTATCCTGGCACAGATTTCCATCAGCGACACGGTTGAGGCGGACGATATCACGACAACCCTGATGAGCAGCAACGTCCCGCCGAGACGGCAGTTTATCATGGACGAGGCGAAATATGCCACGCTGGATATCTGACAGCCGCTGTGCCTTTCGGCAAATGGACGGCGTTTTGGATCCTGTATTTTTTAAATCGAAGTAAAGCGGCAGGCTGCCTTTCACAGACCGGTATTTTTTAGATTGAAGTAAGCGGCAGGCTGCCTTTCACAGACCGGTATTTTTTAGATTGAAGTAAGCGGCAGGCTGCCTTTCACAGACCGGCATTTTTTAGATTGAAGTAAGCGGCAGACTACTCTTCACAAACCAGCATTTTTTAGATTGAAGTAAGCGGCAGACTACTCTTCACAAACCGGCATTTTTTAGATCGAAGTAAGCGGCAGGCTGCCTTTCACAAACCAGCATTTTTTTCAATAGAAATGGAGAGAATTATGAGCACAAAAGACCAATCCATTATACAGTTAGATTTTTCTGATGAAATGAGAAATTCGTATCGAGATTATGCAGTCAGCGTGATCATCGCCCGCGCCCTCCCCGACGTCAGGGACGGCTTAAAACCTGTGCAGCGGCGTATCCTGTATGCAATGACGGAGCTTGGGCTTTCACCGGAAAAGCCGCACAGAAAAAGCGCGCGTATCGTCGGCGATACGATGGGTAAATACCATCCGCACGGCGACAGTTCCATCTATGACGCGCTGGTTCATATGACAGAGGATTTTTCTCTTTCCCTGCCGTTAGTCGATGGGCATGGCAATTTTGGTTCGATCGACGGCGACAGCGCGGCGGCAATGCGTTATACGGAAGCACGCCTTTCTAAGGGGGCAATGACGTTGCTGGAAAACCTGGACAAAGGGCTGGTGCCGTTTGGCCCAAACTTTGACGAGAGCGAGAAAGAGCCTCTGGTTCTGCCAGCCACGCTGCCAAACTTGTTGATCAACGGCACGACCGGTATTGCCGTCGGCATGGCGACTAATATCCCGCCCCACAATACATCCGAGGTGATCGATGGCGTGATCGCTGCGATCAAAAACCCGGACATCACAACAAAAGGCCTGATGAAATATATCAAGGGACCTGATTTTCCGACGGGCGCCATGATCACAAACGCAGACGATCTGATGAATATTTACGAGACGGGCGAGGGAAAACTGACGCTCCGGGCAAAAGTGGAGACGGAAGACAGCGACTATGGCAGAAAAAATATTGTGATCACAGAAATCCCGTATACTGCCGCCGGCAATAAGACAAAACTCTTAGAAAACCTGGTCGCACTGTCCCGCGAAAAAGTCTTTGATGAAATTTATGACGTGCGGGACGAATCGTCCAAAGAGGGAATCCGCCTGATTGTTGAAGTCAAGAAAGACCGCGACATTGACAATCTCTTAAACGGCCTGTATAAAAAGACTGCCCTGGAAGATACCTACAGCGTCAACCTGCTTGCCGTCAAGGATAAGCAGCCGATTACGTTTACCCTGCGAAGCATTATCCAGGAATTTATCGCCTTCCAGGAGGAGCTCTATACAAAGGAATATCAGCATCTCCTCGCAAAAGCGAAAGACCGCCAGGAAATTGTCGAAGGCTTGATACGCGCCACGGACGTGATCGACCTGATCATTGAAATCCTCCGCGGGAGCGACTCTGTCCGGCAGGCAAAGGGCTGCCTGGTTCAGGGGATAACAAAAGATATCCGCTTTAAATCAAAGAAATCCGAACAGCAGGCCGCAACGCTGAATTTTACAGAACGGCAGGCAGACGCCATCCTTGCCATGCCGCTAAGCCGCCTGATCGGTTTGGAACTGTTGAAACTGCATCAGGAAAATAATGCGCTGATCACGAGCATCACAGAATATACGAATATTTTAAATGATAAGGACGAGCTCCACAAGGTCATTATATCGCGCCTGAGATCATACAAAAAAGAATTTGGCAGGGAACGCCGCACCGCTCTGGAGAACCTTTCCCAGGAAAAATATGTCAAAGTGGTCAAAGAGGAGGAACTTTACCTTCTCATTGACCGGTTTGGTTATATCAAGTCGCTTGACCAGGCAAGCTACTCCCGCCTGGCGGAAGAGACGCTGCAGGAGTATTCCCACATTGTCCCGATCAAGAACACCGACCAGCTCTGTATCTTTACCGCCGAGGGGAATATGTATAAGATCAAGGCGATGAATATCCCAAAGGGAAAGAGCCGGGATAAGGGCGTGCTGGTCCAGACGCTGTGCAAGGCGGGGCAGGAAACTATCCTGCTCTACATCACGGCGGAAAGCCTGTCGGAATCCCTGCTGTTCTTCGCCACCCGGAAGGGCTATGTCAAACAAGTGTCGGGCGTGGAATTTGAGACAAGCCGTTTTGCTATCAGCGCGACAAAGCTGGACGAAGACGACCTCGTATCCGGCATCACGCCCCTGACTGTGGAAGATATCCTCGCAGGCGACAGAAAAGTGATATTAATCACGAAAAAAGGACTTTCCCTGGGATTCCCGCTGGAACAGACCAGCGAGTTTAAAAAGACAAGCCGCGGCGTGCGCGGGATTACACTGGACAGCGCAGACGAGGTACAATATGCCGCCGTAGTACCACCGGAGCAAGATCGCATCCTGTTTGAACAGCAGACATATCACCCGAAAAAGATAAAAATGCGCAAACGCGCCGCAAAACCCCAAAAAGCGCAAATAAAACAATAAAAGCGCCAGTTCCATAAAAAAGCGTTGGTTTCACGAAAAAAGCGTTGGTTCCATGAAAAAACGTTAATTCCACGAAAAAGCGTTGGTTCCATGAAAAAACGTTAATTTCACGAAAAAGCGTTGGTTCCGCAAAAAAGAAGGCTTTCGGAGTAATCCTAAGAAAGCCTTCTTTTTTGAAAATATGATAGAAAAGTCGAAAATCTGTTATCAGTTTATGATTCTGGTTCCGGCTCTGCAGAGGCGTTCTCCTCTTTCTCTAAATCTAACGTCACATAATCACGTTCCTCTGCCTCGTCCTCGAAGATATCGTCAAATTCCTCATCATTAAATTCTTCGAAATCATCGTCCTCTTTCTTTTTATCTATGAAATACAGCACTCCCGCAATTCCTCCTATGATAGCCCCCGCGCCAAGAATCACTTTTAAAAATTTCTTCATTTTGCTGCTCCTTTCTATGCCAAAATTCTACGTAACATATTTTGCCTGAAACGGTTCGTTTGCCGTCCGTTCCATGTGATATGAAACGGTTCTTTTGCCGCCCGTTCCATGTGATGTGAAACGGTTCTTTTACCGTTCATTCCATGTGATATGAAACGGTTCGTTTGCCGCCCGTTCCATGTGATATGAAACGGCTCTTTTTCCGTCCATTCCATGTGATGTGAAACGGCTCTTTTGCCGTCCGTTCCATGTAATGTGAAACGGCTCTTTTACCGTTCATTTCATGTGATGTGAAACGGTTATTTTGTCGTTAATTTCCGTGTAATATGTGACAAATAGGGATCTAAGCCTTTCTCCATTGCAAGCGCCTCCTGAATGTCAAAATCGACAAATCCGCCGTCCTACCACACGGTTTGATCTTCCATCGCATAAAAGCTCTACCGCCTTTGCGCCCATTGCCGAAGCAAACACCCTGTCTTTACAGGTTGGATTCCCGCCGCGCTGGATATGCCCAAGGATTGTCGCCCTCGTCTCTACTCCAGTCGCAATCTCTATGAGCTTTGCCATCTCATTGGAATTGCCAATCCCTTCCGCATTTACAATAATATGGTTCTTTTTGCCTAATTTACGCCTGTCCTGTATCTTCTTGATCACGCGCTGGATGTCACCGTGATATTCTTCTGTCGTCAAAATATATTCCGCACCGCTGGCAATACCGGTCCAAAGGGCAATATGCCCCGCCGTACGCCCCATTACTTCCACGATACTGCACCGCTCATGGGACTCTGACGTGTCTCTCAGCTTATCGATCGCTTCCATTGCCGTATTGATTGCCGTGTCAAATCCTATGGTATATTCCGTGCAGGCAATATCCAGATCGATCGTCCCCGGAACGCCAATCGTGTTGATCCCATTTTCCGCCAGCCTGCTCGCACCGTTAAAAGAACCGTCGCCGCCGATGACAACCACACCGTCTATTCCGTGTTTCCGGCAAATCTCAGCTCCCTTCTTCTGATATTCCTCTTTTTTAAATTCCAGGCAGCGCGCCGTATACAGGATCGTTCCGCCAGTCTGGATGATATCTGACACAGACAGGTTTGTCATGTCAATGATATCTTCTTCCAGAAGCCCCGCATATCCGCGCCGGATGCCTTTTACCTTCAGCCCATTAGAAATTGCCGTCCGGACAACGGCACGGATGGCTGCATTCATTCCCGGAGCATCACCGCCGCTTGTCAAAACGCCAATCGTCTTCATCTCACTCATAGTTACCTCCATTTAATCTCTTTTCGTACTTTATCCATGCCCTATGGCAGATTGGGAAAAGGGCGTCGTCCGCCTTCCGCCCATCAATCTCTCCCAAGCATTTACTAATTCATAATTTTACGCTAAAATACACTATTTTTCAATAGCGAGTTCACTAAAATTACTGCAGATTTGACATCCCAATCCGCGAAGAAGTATTTCAAATTTTTTAATGACAATTCCACTAAAATTACTACAGGCCGCTCACTGCTGCCTCACGAAGCGCCACAGAGTCCTCCCCCAGCCAGGAAAGCGCGCCAGCTTCCACCAGCCGTCTCGCGTCTACGCTATAACTGCGCGGGAGCCGCTTTATCTGTTTTTCTTTTGCGGCATAGATACAGACGACGTCCCTGCCGTCGTATCCCGCAAGCTTTTCATACAGCGTCTCCTCGTTCTCATGGAATCCTGCGATATCCTGAAACCGAATCCACAGCTCACATGGGATCTGGTCAAATGGGATCATTTTCTGGCAGATCAGTTTTCCGTCCCTGTCCTCCTCCAGGCTTGCCCTGCCTCTGACAAATACCTTGCTGTCTTTCTGCAGGAGCGCTTTGTTTTTTTCGTAATCCTTCGGAAAGACGATCACTTCCACCGTCCCATACAAATCTTCTATTGTGCAAAATGCCATAATAGTATTATGTTTTGTCGTTTTTACGGTTTTATCCACAATAATGCCGCCGATGATAACGCTCTCCCCATCTGTAATATTTGCCGCGGTACCGGTTTCTTCATTTAATTGGAAATCCTGTGAATTTTTGGTACAGTTTTTTTCTATCAGGGACATATATTCCTCCAGCGGATGGCCGCTGATATAAATCCCTAACATTTCTTTCTCATACATCAGGTATTCTTCGCGGTCTAATTCCCCGACATCCGGATAGACAATCTTATGCGCTTCCGCCAGCTCTTCATCCCCCAGATCGAACAGAGACAGCTGCCCTTCCATATTATCTTTCTTTTCCCTGTTGATCTGCTCCAACATGGACTGATAGACAAAAAGCTTCTGTTTCCTTGTGCCGCCCAGACAGTCAAATGCGCCGGATTTAATAAAGTTTTCCAGCGTATGCCGGTTGACCTCTTTTGACGTCAGACGCTTCATAAAATCTTCCAGCGAAACATAGCTGCCGTTTTGTTCCCGCTCTTTAATGATTGCGGCAATCACGCCCTCGCCGACGCCTTTTACCGCCGACATCCCGAACCGAATCTTTCCATCCACGACGGAAAATTCTGACATCCCTTCGTTTACATCAGGTCCTAAGATCAGTATGCCCATCTTCCGACAGGTCATGGCATACTCTAATACTTTTCCGGTATTATCTTTTACCGAAGTCATAAGAGCCGCCATAAATTCTACCGGATAATAATGCTTTAGATATGCCGTCTGGTAAGAGACGACGGCATATGCGGCCGCATGGGACTTGTTAAACGCATATTTGGCAAATTCTGTCATATCGTCAAAGATTTTATTTGCCGTCTGTTCTGCTATGCCGTTTGCAACGCATCCCGGAACTCCTTCCGCCTCGTTGCCATACACAAAATTTTTTCTCTCCTGCGCCATCACAGCCGCTTTCTTCTTGGCCATGGCACGGCGTACCAGATCGCTTCTGCCAAAACTGTAGCCGGCCAGATTGCGCACGATCTGCATAACCTGCTCCTGGTAGACGATACAGCCGTAGGTCGCCTCCAGGATTGGCTTTAACTGCGGGCAGTCATAGGTGACGCTGTCACTGTTATTTTTACCGCGGATATACTGCGGGATATAATCCATCGGCCCTGGACGGTACAGTGAAATGCCGGCAATGATATCTTCCATATTCTGCGGTTTTAACTCTTTCATAAACTGTGTCATGCCGGCGCTTTCCAGCTGGAATACCCCCTCGGTCTTTCCCGCCCCGATCATCTCGTAAACTGCGGCGTCTTCAAAATCAATATCCATCATTGTCTCATCAGGACATCCGGCGAGTTTTGCCGCATTCTGGATCAGCGTCAGCGTCCGAAGCCCTAAAAAGTCCATTTTTAAAAGCCCAAGCTCTTCTAATGTCGTCATGGTATACTGCGTTGTGATCGTGCCGTCCGCCGCTTTTGACAACGGCACATATTCGTCCACCGGCTTTGGGCTGATCAACACGCCTGCCGCGTGCATAGAGGTATGCCTCGGCAGCCCTTCCAGACGCTTTGACATATCGATCAGATTCTTTGCCTGCTCATCCGTCTCATAGATCTCCCGCAGCTCCGGATTCCGCTCCAGCGCCTTTTCAATCGTGATGCCAAGCTCCATCGGAACTGCTTTTGCGATCAGATCGACGTAATTGTATGGCAAATCCAGGACGCGCCCTACATCACGGATAACGCCCCGCGCAGCCAGCGTTCCAAACGTCACGATCTGCACCACATGATCCCTGCCGTATTTTTCCATAACATAATCTATGACTTCCGGCCGCCTCTCATAACAGAAATCAATATCAATATCCGGCATTGTCACACGCTCCGGATTTAAAAAACGCTCAAACAGCAGATTGTACCGGATCGGGTCTATATTGGTGATCCCCAGCGCATACGCCACAATGCTCCCCGCCGCCGAGCCTCTTCCCGGCCCGACGCTGATCTTGTTTTCCTTTGCAAAACGGATGAAGTCCCAGACAATCAGAAAATAATCGACAAAACCCATTTTCTGTATGACAGACAGCTCCTCTTCCATGCGCGCCTGATGGAGCGCAGCGTCTCCTCCATACCGCGAGGAAAGCCCTTCTTTGCAGAGTTTGTTTAAATACTCCCACGCCGTCATTCCGTCCGGCACATCGAACCGCGGCAGCTTATATTCGCCAAATGCGATCTCTACATGGCACCGTTCTGCGATTTTTTCTGTATTTTCGACTGCTTCTTTTGCATAGGGGAAGAGCGACAGCATTTCTTCTTCGGATTTTAAATAATACTGCCCGCCTTCATAGCGCATCCTGTCCTCGTCTTTTACCAGCTTCTTTGTCTGGATGCAGAGGAGGATATCGTGCGCTTCGGCGTCCTGCGCCGTGATATAATGCACGTCATTTGTCGCGGCCAGCTCAAGCCCCGTCTCACGGCTCATCCGCAAAAGCCCCTGGTTGACCGTCTGCTGGTCTGCAATCCCATGATCCTGCAGCTCCAGATAAAAATGGTCTTTCCCAAAGATCGCCGACAGGCGGAGCGCTTCCTTTTTTGCCTGCTCGTACAGGCCGCGCCTCAGATTCGCCGCCACCACCCCGGCAAGGCAGGCGCTCAGCGCAATGATCCCCTCATGGTATTTTTCGAGTATCTCATAGTCTACGCGCGGCTTGTAGTAAAACCCTTCCGTAAAACCCCGCGAAACTATTTTCATCAGATTGGCATATCCCTGGTCATTCTCCGCCAGCAAAACAAGGTGGTTGTAACGTTCCTCCCCCTTTGATATCTCCCTGTCAAATCTGGAGTCCGGCGCCACATAAACTTCGCAGCCAATGACCGGGTTAATGCCCGCCGCTTTCGCCGCCTTATAAAAGTCAATCACCCCATACATATTGCCATGATCTGTGATCGCCAGATTTTTCATTCCCAGCTCCTTTGCGCGGGAAACCAATTCCTTTATCTTGCAGGAGCCATCAAGCAAAGAGTATTCTGTATGCACGTGCAAATGTGTAAATCCCATATTTTTCCTCCTTACCACACAATAAGGGCATCGCCTGCGCTGGCGCCCTTGTACTCCACTACATTTTAAAGCACTCCTTTAGGATTTCCTATCTCCTAAAAAGGGCATCGCCTGCGCTGACGCCCTTGTACTCCACTACATTTC
>CANQCD010000076.1 GCA_947589455.1 uncultured Lachnospiraceae bacterium
TTTGTGCATATCGGAGAATGCTGGTTTTGCATTCTCCCAAGATAAATGCGCTTGACGCATTTATTATATCATGCCCCCTGCAAAAAAACAAGAAAACCTCTCCTCCCAGGCTGCGAGCCTTCCCTGATGATTGCTACAAGCCTCTCTCCTGACGTGTATCAAGATTTATAGAGTGTTTCCTGATGATCGCTACAAACCACTCTCCTGACTGCTCTGCCGCCCCGCCCGCCTAACCCCTGCCCGCAGCCGGAAAGTCTGCCCTTATCCGGCAAAACATTTGTATCCAAAATAAAAATATGCTATAATATCCCAAGACATGGGAGTATTTACTTTTGGAGGTACAAAACATATGGCAAAAGGAGCTGGAAAAAATAACTGGGCGCTATTTTTACTGTTGTTAGCAGGAATCGTACTGGGAAGTTTTATCGCCCAGGCCACTTCCGGTATTTCTGCGCTTTCCTGGCTGAATTACGGAAAACATTTCGGGATGACTTCCCCCTTTAAACTGGATCTGGGCATCCTGGTACTCACCTTTGCCCTTTCCATCAAAATCACGATTGGAAGCATCATCGGTGTATTTATCGGCATTATCATCTATCATTTTATTTAAACAGGCAAGAACGCTTTTAAAATTTATTTAAGATTCTCTGAACGCTGCCGAGATAGGAGCCGCCAAACAAATTTAAGTGATTGAGCAGGTGGTACAGATTATAGAACTCTTTCCTGTCGCGGTAGCCTTTTTCAATCGGATTTACTTCACTGTATGAGGCATAGAATACAGGCGGAAACCCGCCGAACAGTTCTGTCATTGCCAGTTCTGCCTCAAAATGCCCGACATAGGCCGCCGGATCAAGGATCCACGCCTTTCCATCCGGTCCGCATACCGCATTGCCGCTCCACAGATCGCCGTGGAGCAGCGAGGGAAATGCCGGCTCTTCCAGCCAGGAATCCAAATGTTCTAATAGCTTGCTGCATTTTTCCTGCGTCCCGGCGTCAAAATATCTTCTCGCCATCTCCATCTGTGGGCGCAGCCTGCAGTCCCTGAAAAAACAAACCCAACTCTCCCGCGGCGTATTGACCTGCGGCGATGCGCCAATATAATTATCCGAAGAAAAACCAAACGGCAGCTTTTTTTCCTCGCCAAAACCGGCGCACTGCGCCCTGTGGAGCATGGCGAGTTCTCTCCCAAACTGCTCCCAGTAATCCGTATTTTTCGGCGCCGCCTCTAAATATTCCATCAGCAGGAAAGAAATCCCCTGCCCCCTGTCAATCCCGATTCCAAGCGGCGCCGGCACTCCGATGGCGCCAGTGCGCCGAAGCGCTTCTAATCCCTTCCTTTCCGCTTCAAAAAAAGATTGGTTTGCTATAGAATTGCATTTCATAAATACAGCGGAGCCGTCCGACAGCGTCAAACGGTACGCCTCATTGATATCTCCTCCATAGACTGGGCGCCTGCCGGCCACCTTTTTTTGTTCGCCATAAATGGCGGATACCGCCTCCGCCAGGGAATTAGCCCGTACTATCTCCATCGTGGTCTCCATCCTTTCAAAAATACCGCCAAACTTTCCACAGCAGACAGACAGCCGGCTGCCACCAAAAAGACAGTGGCTGCCGGCCGGCTTTTCTCCCGCTTTGCAGGTTCTTTTTCCCGCATCCTGCCGTTAAACAACGCGAAACCTATTTCATCTGCGCCTTATAATAATTGATCAGGCAGCCTTCCGAGATGATCTCTCTCTCATCTTCTGTCAAATTGCCGAGGCGGAGCGTAAACTCTTTCATGCCGCTGCCAACAACATACGCTTTGATCTCGTCTTCTTTTTCTTCCACTGCCTTTTTAATACCGCGGATAAACAGATAGTCCCCATTCTGGAACGGAATCTCATCCTGATACAAAAATGGGAGCATTCCCCAGTTGATCAGATTGGAGCGGTAACGTTTTGTCGCATACTCTTTTGCAATATTTGCCATACCGCCGAGCACTTTCTGGCAGGACGCCGCCTGCTCGCGTGCAGAACCGTCGCCCGGCTTTACTGCATAGATCAGGCTTCCGATCTGTGTCTCCTCCGGCTTAATGTCAAACTGTTTCTGGATCGTATCAAAGACGTCTCGGATCTCAGGCAGCGCGGCAAAAATATCCTCCCCCGCCACACGGGCTTTCTCCGCAGCCTGGACTGCCTTTGCCTTACCCACGTATTCTGGATCTTTCCTTGACAGCGTAAACTCTGCCAGTCCCAGCGGATTTGAACGGAAGGAAGACGTCTCTCCAGATGGGATCAGCTCGTCCGTCGTCGTCACCGGATCGTGGATCTCAGAGACTACTTTTAATACCATATGGTCTGTCAAGGCTGTCATCTCCGGCCAGTCCTTGATGTTTGGCCCAAACTTGATCTCAACAGAAGCATCTGGCTTTCCAACGCCATCATATACGCGATGTTCATAAATCGTGCTGTCAAAGAAATATTTCGGTTTCCTAAACTCGGCGTCTATATCAGTCGCCGCCGTCAGATACCCCTGATTTGCCGCTGTCGCAGCAATAGAGCGGGCGTCCATCAGCGCCACGGAAGCAATCTGGCCGTTTGTCACTTTAGAGCCCTCCCTGTTCGGGAAGTTCCTGGTCGAATGGCGGATAGAAAGACCATTGTTCGGCGGTACGTCGCCTGCGCCAAAGCAAGGGCCGCAGAATGCGGAGCGCACTGTCGCTCCGGTCGCCATCAGATCGGCAATCGTTCCATTCTTGACTAATTCCATAAATACCGGCTGGCTGGACGGGTAAACGCTCAGTGAAAATTCATCTGCGCCGACATATTTCCCGCGTAAGATATCTGCCGCATCGCAGATATTTTCAAAGCCGCCGCCGGCACACCCGGCGATCACTCCCTGCTCTACATAGAGCTTTCCATTTCTTACTTTATCTTTTAGCCTGTATTTAATCTGGTTATTGTCCAGGCTGACTAATGCTTTCTTTTCTACATCGTCCAGGATATCCATAAGATTTTCATTCAGCTCGTCAATCGTATATACATTGCTCGGATGGAACGGCATCGCGATCATTGGTTTGATCTCAGACAGGTCGACGTATACCATACCGTCATAGTACGCCACATCCGCAGGCTTTAATTCCCGATAATCCTCCGGGCGCTTATGGATCTCATAAAACTCCTTGATCGTGTCGTCTGTCGTCCAGATTGAGGATAAGCAGGTCGTCTCTGTCGTCATAACGTCCACGCCAATCCGGAAATCAGCAGAAAGGTTCTTTACGCCGTCGCCCACAAACTCCATCACTTTATTTTTTACATATCCGTTCTCAAATACGGCTCCGATGATCGCCAGCGCAACATCTTGCGGGCCAACCCCTTTCTGCGGGCTCCCTGTCAGATAGATCGCTACCACGCCCGGCCTTGCAATGTCGTATGTACGGTTCAAAAGCTGCTTTACTAACTCCGGTCCTCCCTCTCCCATCGCCATGGTACCAAGCGCCCCATAGCGGGTGTGTGAATCCGAGCCGAGTATCATCTTCCCGCCGCCTGCGAGCATCTCCCTTGCAAACTGGTGGATCACTGCCTGATGCGGCGGCACATACATCCCACCGTATTTCTTTGCACAGGAAAGGCCAAACATATGGTCGTCTTCATTGATCGTTCCCCCTACGGCGCACAGGCTGTTGTGGCAGTTTGTCAGCACATACGGAACCGGAAATTTTTCAAGTCCGGAAGCCCTCGCTGTCTGGATAATCCCCACAAACGTGATATCGTGGGAAGTCAGCTTGTCAAACTTAATCTGCAGCTGATCCATATTTCCGGAAGTATTATGGCTCTCTAAAATCCCATACGCCATCGTCCCTTTTACCGCCTCTTCCTTTGCAGCCGCCCTGCCGCATTTTGCCTCGAGAGCCGCTGCGCTGTCTGCGTTGTCCTCTATTATCTCTGTACCGTTTACCAGGTACGCTCCGCTGTCATATAATCGAATCATGTCTTACCTCTTTTCTGCATTATTTCTTGTAATCCCGCCGGCTGAAACGCCATACCAAAATCTTCCGGCCATGGCGAAGCAGGCGTCTATTGATTTGCCATGCCGCACAGTTCCTCTAACATCTTTGGCAGGTCTGTATCCATATTCTCATCTGTAAACTGACAGGTCCCGACTGCTTTGTGGCCGCCCCCGCCATATTTTAACATAAGGCTTCCCACATTCACATGAGACGTCTTATTGACAATGCTGTAGCCCACGGCTGCAGAACATCCCTTGCCACCCTTGCCGTTTACGATCCAGCAGGAAATATTCTGCTCCGGATACATACTGTAGATCATAAAACGGTTGCCGGAAAAAATCGGATCAACATTGCGCAGGTCTGAAATGATCACATTTCCCTCAATCCTGGTATGTTCTCTGACCATCTGCTGGAATTTCTCCGCCTGCTCATTGTATACCTCGATCCGCTCTACCACATCCGGCAGCGCAAGGATCTCGTCTGTCGTCATAACGCGGCACGCATCGATCAGCTCTTCCATCAGCTGGTAATTTGGGATGCGGAAATTTCTCCAGCGCCCCAGACCGGTACGCGGATCCATAATATATCCAATCAAGACCCATCCTGTCGGGTGCAGGATCTCATCAATCGTCAGATTTGCAGAATCTACCTTATCAACAGCTTCCATCATATCATCAAACTGCGGAAATTTTTCCCTGCCGCCATAATATTCATAAATGATCCTGGCGCAGGATGGAGTGATCCTGCTCTCTCCTTTATATTTCCCCTCCAGCTGCTGTCTCTCATGTTCGCTGGAATGATGGTCAAACCACAGGCCGCAGCCCTCCACAAAAGGGACATTGGCGAGACAGTCGTCCTCCGTGATCTCAATCAGCCCATCCTGTAAATCTTTGGGATGCGCAAACTTCCAGTGGTCAATGATCCCCGCCTCCTTCAGTAGTGCCGCACATGCCAATCCATCAAAATCTGACCTCGTAACCAATCGCATATCCATATCTCCTTTCTGCTGCAATATATTTTTAGGTAATTGCAAAATTTTATTTTACTCCACGCACATTGTACTGTCCGGTAAGAACTGCCGGGCGCGCCGGCGCTCTGACAAATGTCCCGCAGTGACCATACCCGCCCTGAAACAGTGCGGAAACACCGCTGCCACAGCGCAGAAAATCTGAAAAATCACGATATCAGTATACTATAAAGTCGTAAGAACGGCAATATTTTTCGGGGGATTTTCTTGCATACTCTCTGCCCTTGTAGTAAAATATCCATAATGATAAACGGTGCGTTAGCGCCTGTCAAATAATCAACAACGGAGGTAGCAAGCCATGAGACATTTAATCAGTCCGCTGGATTTATCCGTGGAAGAATTGGAACACATCCTGACGCTCGGCGAGCGGATCATGAAAAATCCCGAAAAATATGCGCATGTCTGCGAGGGGAAGAAACTAGCTACTTTATTTTATGAACCAAGTACCCGTACCCGGTTAAGCTTTGAAGCGGCGATGCTGAACTTAGGCGGTAAGGTGCTTGGTTTTTCTTCTGCCGATTCCAGCTCTGCCTCCAAAGGAGAAAGCGTTGCCGACACGATACGAGTGATCTCTTCCTATGCCGATATCTGCGCCATGCGCCACCCAAAGGAGGGCGCTCCGACCGTCGCGGCAATGTATTCTGAAATCCCGGTCATCAACGCCGGGGACGGCGGGCACAACCATCCGACGCAGACGCTGACTGACCTGATCACGATAAAAATACTGACCGGGCGCTTAGACAACCTGACGATTGGAATGTGCGGGGACTTAAAATTTGGGCGAACCGTCCACTCCCTGATCAACGCAATGGTTCGTTACCCGAATGTGCGTTTTATCCTGATATCCCCAAACGAGCTGACAATCCCGGACTATCTGCGGGCAGAGGTTTTAGACGCAGGAAATATTGATTATGTTGAGACAAATCAGCTGGAGCAGTATATGCCAGAGCTGGATATCCTGTATATGACAAGAGTACAGAGGGAACGCTTTTTTAACGAGGAGGACTACATCCGCTTAAAGGACAGCTTTATCTTAGATGCGTCAAAGCTGCAGTATGCGAGAAAAGATATGTATATCCTTCATCCGCTCCCCCGCGTCAATGAGATTTCAACAGAAGTTGACAACGACCCACGCGCTGTTTATTTTAAGCAGGCAAAATATGGAGTTTATGTCCGCATGGCGCTGATCATGAACCTGCTCGGACTGGATCAGGACACCGGTCTTTAAAAATAACAGCTTACGCTTGTGTACCAGTTTCAGGACACTGGCTTTTAAAAAGTGCAATTTGCGCTACGCGCCAGTTCCAGGACACAAGTCTTTAAAAATAACAGCTTACGCTTGTGTACCAGTTTCAGGACACGGGCTTTTAAAAAACAGCAAATCCAACAGCACACCAGACAGGAGGGAAATCTATGTTAAATATCGGCGGTTTAAATGAAGGCATCGTAATCGACCACATCCAGGCCGGCGGCGCCATGAAAATTTATGAATACTTAAATCTGGAAAAACTGGACTGCTCTGTGGCAATCATCAAAAATGCCCGAAGCAACAAAATGGGAAAAAAAGACATTATCAAAATAGAAGGTCCTTTCGACATCGACTTAAATGTGCTCGGCGTTCTGGATCACAAAATCACCATCAATGTCATCAAAGACAACCAGATCGTAGAAAAACATACCCTGTCGCTCCCCGACACAGTGACTAACATCATCAAATGCAAAAACCCCCGCTGCATCACCTCAATCGAGCAGGAACTTCCGCACACCTTTAAGCTGACAGACCGGGCAGACCGCATTTACCGCTGCATCTATTGCGAATCTAAATTCAAAGGAAATTAAACGAAAGATCTTAACTCCTGCTTTCCGCATTTCAAAGAAACAAAAACGGTTTACCGCGCAGGCTCTGTATGCAAGAACCTGCGTGCAGCGATCAAATAGATAAGAGATAGGAAAAACAGCTCCCCCGACAGGAACCTGCCGAACCGGGAGCTGTTTCTTTCTGTTTCTTATGATTGATATAACATAAGCGCCGTCTGCTTTTATGAAAGTCCGGTAATCTTTCCGTTTTCATCCACATCAATCCGCTCTGCCGCCGGATGAAGCGGAAGCCCCGGCATCGTCATGACCGTTCCGGTAATCGCCACGACAAAGCCTGCGCCCGCGGAGACATAGACTTCCCTGATATGAATGGTAAAATCCTTCGGACGTCCCAGCTTCTTTGGATCGTCTGACAGAGAATACTGATTTTTTGCCATACAGACAGGCGTATTGCCATAACCTGTCTTTTCCAGCCGCTCTATCGCCTGCCTTGCCGCCGCATCATACGTCACGCCGGACGCGCCGTAGATTTCTCTTGCAATTGTCTCAATCTTTTCCATGACCGGCAGATTTTCATCATATAATGGTGCAAAATGGCTTTCTTTCTTTTCCAGCACATCGAGAACCTTTTCGGCAAGGGCAATGCCCCCCTCGCCGCCCTTTTCCCAAACTTCAGAAAGGGCAAATTCACATCCCCGTTCCTCACAGAATGTTTTGACATAATCAAGCTCCGCATCGGTGTCTGACACAAAACGGTTTAACGTAACGACACATGGCACATGATATTTTGCAATGTTTTCAATATGTTTTTCCAGATTGACAATCCCTTTTTTTAACGCCTCCAGGTTTTCGGTATTTAGTTCCTCTTTCGCCGCTCCGCCATTATATTTTAACGCGCGTACCGTGGCGACAAGGACTACGGCGTCCGGCTTTAGCCCCGCTATCCGGCACTTGATATCCATAAACTTCTCTGCGCCCAGGTCTGCGCCAAAGCCTGCCTCTGTGATAACGTAATCTGCTAATTTCAGCCCGGTCTTTGTCGCGCGGACGCTGTTGCATCCATGGGCGATATTGGCAAATGGACCGCCGTGTACCAAAACCGGCGTATTTTCCACTGTCTGGATCAGATTGGGCTTGATCGCATCATTCAGAAGCGCCGCCATTGCCCCTACTGCGCCCAGCTCCCCTGCGCGCACCGGCTCCCCGTCATAATTATACGCCACAATAATCTTAGAAAGCCGCTCCTTTAAATCTTTTCTGTCTTCTGCCAGGCACAGGATCGCCATAATCTCTGACGCCACAGAAATGATAAAATGATCTTCTCTGACAACACCGTCCGCCGGTCTTCCCATCCCTACGACAATGTTTCTAAGAACTCTGTCATTCATATCCACACAGCGTTTCCAGACGATCTGGTTCGTGTCAATCCGAAGCGCATTGCCCTGTTTGATATGGTTGTCAAGCATGGCGGCAAGCAGATTGTTTGCCGATGTAATTGCATGGAAATCCCCCGTAAAATGCAGGTTTAAATCTTCCATAGGCACTGCCTGGGCATATCCGCCGCCCGCTGCGCCGCCCTTAATGCCAAAACATGGTCCCAGGGAAGGCTCCCGCAAGGCAATCACCGCCTTTTTCCCCATCCTGCCAAGCGCTTCTCCAAGGCCGACTGTCGTCGTCGTTTTTCCCTCCCCTGCCGGCGTCGGATTGATCGCCGTCACAAGCACCAGCTTTCCATCTGGATTTGCCTTCACCCGCTCACATAATCCATCTGAAAGCTTTGCCTTATACTTTCCATAATATTCTATTTCATCTTCCGGAATATCTAACTTCTCCGCCACCTCCCGAATCGGCAGCATCTTTGCCTCCTGCGCGATCTCAATATCTGACTTCATATGAATCCCTCCATTTCTTTCTGCTTTTCCTCTATGATATCGCATAACCGCCTTTGACTGCAACTGTTTTTGAAAATCTGTATCACAGGGCACACGATCTTCTGACTCCGACACCATTCCCCATTTACCGGATATTTTTTAACCAAACAAGATAATCCCTGACTATATTCCGCTCTGTATGCTGATACAGCATCCGACAGCCGACCATCTCCTCTATCTCATTAAAGATCAGCCGACCCTCCCTGTCCGGCAGAAAATCAATCCCTGTCAGTCCGGGGCGAACCGGGGCAATGCTGTCTAAAAAAGCCTGCACCCACTGTTTTTCTCTCTCGGACAATACATAAGGAGAAGCTCTCCCGCCAAGGGAAAAATTAGACCGGAAGTCACGGACTCCCTGCCGTTCCATCGCCTGATAAATGCTGCCGCCGATGCAATACACCCGGATATCCTTCCTGTCACAGTCTATCCTCTCTTGTACCAGACATTCCCGACCCGCCAGAGCAGAAAGCTGCGACCGCATCCGCTCGCAATCCTCCTTCCCGCCGGTTCTGTCTGCCCTTCCTTCCAAAAGCTGTACAAACAGACCGGAAGGACACTGCAGCACTCCCTTTCCTCCATGCCCGTCCACTGGCTTGATCACCAGATGCCCGGAACAATCTGCCAGATGGGAAACCCATTCTAAAAGCCCCTCCTTTTTTTCCTTTTCCATCATACGGCACGTCGCCTCTCCATCCCGGCCGCCTCCCAGCAGAACGGCCAAAAAATCAGATGGCAAAACACGGGTCTCCGGCGCCCACTTTTGCCCCGTAATCTCCAACGGCAGCTTCTGCTCCAGAAAGGAAAGCATTTTTGCCTTGTCATTTCCAATCTCTGTCAAGGCTGCGCTGTGAAAAACCGGGACGCCCCGTTCCTCATACCAGCGGCTGACCTGCGGCAGGCGCGTACGGTTTAACACTACGTCCGGCAGCGGATGCGCCGTATATTCTGACGCACCCACCAAACAGAAATCCCAGCCGAACCGCCTGCCCTCTTCCTCAAATAACTGGATAAAGCCTCTGTTTTTTTCTGCCTCCTTTTGATGATAGATCAAATAGCCCCGCATCATCATCCTCCTGCCATTATCTCAAGAATTTTGTCCCGACCATATATTTATCTTTACCAGGACGCTTCCTTCCATTCCGGGCTTGTACCGAGAAACGCTCTTTTGTCCCGACCGTATGCTTATCTTTACCAGGACGCTTCCTTCCATTCCGGGCTTGTACCGAGAAACGCTCTTTTGTCCCGACCGTATGCTTATCTTTACCGGGACGCTTCCTTCCATTCTGAACCGCCCGATACCTTTTTCTTAATATACTGCAGGATCCTGTCCGCAGCATTCACTCCAGTACAAGTATAGATATTTTTAAAATGCGCGTTAGAATTGACTTCGCAGAGAATATCCGCCTCTCCGGACTCCCCCGAAAAAAGCAAATCGACGCCGCCAAAATCAAGTCCCAGCGCCCTTGCCGCCCTCACCGCCAGATTCCGTTCCCTTTCTGACGGCACATACGGCTTCATACTCCCTCCGTTTGTAATATTTGCCCGAAAATCTCCTGTTTCAGAATAGCGGTACATCGCCGCCACAACCTCATCCCCCACTACTTCCAGCCGGACGTCCCTGCCGCTGCTGCTTTTTAAAAAAGACTGGTACAAAAAAGGCCTGCCCGATAACTGCTCCGTCAAATCCATGACACGCTCCCTGTCCTCCGCCAGATATACCTGCATCCCAAAAGAGCCAAAACATTCCTTAACTACCATGGGAAGCCCCAGCTTCTCAATCACCCTATCGACAAAGGCAGTCTGCGTATACCCCACATTGGCGTACGTCATCGGCGCCATCACCGTCGGCAGCAGCGGAATCTTCTGCTGTTTTTCACACTGCATATTCCAACGCCAGATCCGGTAATACGTCTCCATCTTGTCATCACAGGCGGCAATCGCATCAATCCGGTTGAAAATGCGCACCCCCTGGCGGTCACAGCAGGCTTCTAACAGCTTTCCCTGTGAGATATCCTTATCCCAATAGATCACAAAATCATTTTCTTCCGCAAGTTTTGCAAGCTCTTCCGGCAACCCATCATACGGCAAAGCAGAACCGCCGCCAATCACAGATAACAGATTGGTATTTTCAAGAAGCGACAGAGACATCCCCTGACGCCCTGCCGCTTCCTCTAACCAGATATAATGCTCTGCAAACTTATCGTTTTTTAAAAATGCATTGGTTACTAAAATTCCCCGCATCCTTTTTCCTTTCTTATTCTGCTTCCCTTGTCACAACCGCTTCTTCTAATCCGTCCGTATCTTCTGCCGGGGCAGGCTCTCCGCCGCCGGACATCGCCTCAAACTCTTCCATCGTCATAAGCACTTTGCGCGGCTTGGTTCCCTCCGCCGGTCCGACAACCCCCGCTTTGTGGAGCTGGTCGATAATCCTCCCCGCACGGTTAAAGCCAATCGAGAAACGCCTCTGCAGCTGTCCTGCCGCCGCCCGCTCTGATTCAATCACAAACCGGGCTGCCTCCGCAAAATAATCGTCATATTCTGACTGCGGTTTCTTTTCTTCCTGCGCCTCGTCCGCCTTTGGTTCCTCTACAATCTCTGTGACCGCATGGTTATACTCTGGCGTCTCATTATTATCGCAGAGAAAATCTACCACGGCTCCCACTTCATTGTCCGCCACAAAAGCGCCCTGCACGCGCACCGGCTCGGAATAGCCGGACGGGAAAAACAGCATGTCGCCTTTTCCCAAAAGCTTTTCTGCGCCTCCTTTATCCAGGATTGTCCTGGAGTCAATAACAGAAGAAACAGAAAAAGCAATCCGAGACGGTATATTTGCCTTGATAACGCCAGTGATCACATTGACCGACGGCCTCTGCGTCGCAAGCACCAGATGGATCCCCGCTGCCCTGGCAAGCTGTGCCAGACGGCATACGGCATCCTCCACCTCCTTGGACGCCACCATCATCAGATCGGCAAACTCGTC
>CANQCD010000077.1 GCA_947589455.1 uncultured Lachnospiraceae bacterium
CTTGTCGCAGCGTTCAAAGCGGACTGCCGTTCCTTCATAAAACTCCGTTTCTGCTTTTTCGGCATGTTCCCGAAACGCCATTCCCAGATCGTACCCGCTCATCCCTGGAATCCCCAGATAATTATCTACCCTGCTGCTGTCTGCGATCTGTCCCGTCCCTAAGTACATCTTTTCGGCAACCTTCACATCCAGTCCCGCGCGCCTTGCATAAAGTGCTGCGCTCAAACCTGCAGGCCCGCTTCCAATGATCAATACGTCTAACATACTATCCGGTTCTCCCTTCTTACTGCATTGCTTCTTTTTCTTTTCTGCACCGCCTGTTTCTTTCCCTGCACTGCTTATTTCTTTGCCACATCGCCTGTTTCTTACCTGCACCGCCTGTTTCTTTCCCTGCACTGCTTGTTTCTTTGCCGCACTGCTTATTTCTTTCCCTGCACTGCTTATTTCTTTGCCGCACTGCCTGTTTCTTTCACTGCACTGCTTATTTCTTTGCCGCACCGCCCATTTTTCCCTGCACCAGCTCTCTTTACTGGATCGCCAGTTCCTCTTTTTCCGAAACTCCCCCCTCGATATGAAAGGAATTTAACACCGGATGTTCTGGTTCCATCAGGGATAAAATCAGATAGCTGGCGCTGCTGTCATAAGCGAGCCGCTTATCCTCCTCGGACGGCCTGGACGGTGATTCCGGGTGGGAATGCCAGTTTCCGAAAGGCTCATACCCATTTGCCCGCATATCCCTGACCGCGTCAAGCTGCTCTCTTGGATCAAGGCTGAAATGCTCGCTGGAATGGTCGGTATTTGTCAGATAATAGACTTTCTGGATCTTTTTTACTCCATCCTCTGTTACCCCGGCGACCAGGCCGCACGCTTCTTCCGGCAGATGTTTTCTCGCATGGGCAACCATTTCGCCAAAGTCACTCTTTTTCAATGTAATCATAGTTATCTCCATTTCCTCTCCAAACATACTGTTTTGCCATCAGACGCCGCTGCATTCTGCCTGTTCATAGTCGATCAATTCCGTAATGGACGGATTGTCGCCGCAGACAGCGCAGCCTGAGGTATCTTTTGGCAGCCTGATCTTACGGAACTCCATGCTAAGCGCATCATAGGTTAAGAGATAACCGGTCAGCAAATCGCCTGTGCCCGTAATATATTTGATTGCCTCCATCGCCTGGAGGCTTCCGATCACGCCGCCCATTGCGCCGACAACGCCTGCCTGTTTGCAAGTCGGCACAGCGTCCTTGGGCGGAGGATTTTTAAATACGCAGCGATAACATGGTCCCTCTCCCGGCACATAAGTCATTAACTGCCCCTTAAAACGGATAATGCCCGCATGGGAGAATGGCTTTTTTGCCATAACACAAGCATCATTGATCAGAAATTTTGCCGGAAAGTTGTCTGTCCCATCAATAATAAAATCATAATCTCCTATCAATTCCATAATATTATCCGAAGCGACAAAGGTGCGGTATGTATTTACCGTAACATCCGGATTCATCCGATTGATCGTCTCCTTGGCAGAAAGCACTTTTGCCTGCCCTAAATTGTCTGTCGCATGGATGATCTGCCTTTGCAGGTTTGACAGATCCACCTCGTCGGCGTCTGCGATACCAATCGTCCCCACGCCCGCAGCCGCCAAATACATCGCCGCCGGCGCCCCAAGCCCGCCGGCTCCAATGATCAGAACCTTGGAATTTAACAGCTTTTTCTGCCCCCCAACGCCAATCTCTTTTAAAATAATATGTCGGGAATAACGCTCTAACTGCTCATTTGTAAATGCCATCACTGACCACCTCCCATGAAATATAAAAATTCAATCCTGTCTCCTTCCGACAATGTCTGCGTCTGAAAATTTTCGCTTTTTGCAAACTCATCGTTGACAGATACCGTAACATACTCCGGCGTCTCTACATTTTCCTGCCTGATCAGCTCTGCAATCGTAATCCCATCCTTTACTTCCTTCTCCACTCCGGCTACAATGATCTTCATCTTTTTTCCTCCTCTTTTATTTTATACTATATCAGGTAATTGCGAAACTACTAAAATGATACTGTCTATTATGCGGCATGTGCAATCTGCGCGGAATGCGCACAAATCCAACCTCCGCGCCACTACAGAAGCAATTTGATTTTCCTCTGCAGCTTCCTTCTGATATGCTGCAAATGACCCACGCCAACTACAGAAGCAACTTGATTTTTCTCTGCGGCTTCCTTCTGATATGCTGCAAATGACCCACGCCAACTACAGAAGCAACTTGATTTTTTCTTCCAGTTCCGCCTTTTTGACAGCTCCTGAAAAACGATCTGCGACTTCTCCCTGCCTGATCAGCAGAAAAGTTGGCGTTGTCTGCACCTGGTATCTTTCGACCAGCTCCGTCTCATAGGCAATATTTACTTTCCCCACAAACAAGCTGCCCGCATATACTTCTTCTAGCTCTGCTAAAATCGGTGACATCCTCTTGCAGGGCACGCAGCTGTCTGAATAAAAATCGATCAGCGCCAGCTTATCATTCTGCAGCGCCTTTTGTTCAAAATTTTTGTCATTTAACCGTTCTGCCATTTTCTTCCCTCCTTCCGCACTGCATCGTCAGCTTCCCATCTTCCGAAATCAGCAGGTCATAGTCTTTCCTGCCATCTTCTTTCTTCCTTCCGCACTGCATCGTCAGCTTCCCGTCTTCCGAACCAGCAGGTCGTAAGTTCCATCCTCCCTGTCAATCAGCTTTAAGATCTGATGCCCTTCATCCTTGATGCTCCTCGGTACATTCTGCACCGGCTCACCTTCATTCATACGGATGGACAAGACCTCGCCCTCTTCCAGCTCCTCTAACGCTACTTTTGCCTTAACAAAAGTTACCGGGCAGACTACATCTGTAATATCTACGGTATCGTCTACTTTAATCTCACTCATCCCTCATATGCCTCCTTTATCACCGTTTTAAACTTTTCCCACCCAATGCGGTCAATCGTAAACTTCAGTCGCTCTCCCGCATTTGCGTTTTCTTCAAAGAACTGGATCGCCGCATCGCAGACACGAAACAGCGCATCCTCATCCTCTATCAGCGGAATCACCGTTTCCCCTGTGCTTATGCTGTTTCCAAACAGCCCGCCAAAAGATACGATATAGCCGTGCGTCTCTTCATAGGCGTCAGCCGGACAGGCTTTTGTGCACCTTCCACAGAAATTACATCTGTCCTGATCGACTTTGATTTTGCCCTCTTCCATAGCAATCGCCCCGCTGCGGCACGCCTTGACACAGACGCCGCACCCGATGCAGGAATCCGGTATCCATTTTACCCGGATACCCCCTTTGATACCGACATCATTTTCCTCCGCTTTCAAACAGTTATTCTGACAGCCGGTAATCCCAAATTTGAATTTATGCGGGAGCTCCCTGGCAAAATATCTCTCATCCAGTTTCTTTGCCAGCGTATAGGTATCTATACAACCGCTCGGACAGATGGCGGCTCCCTGGCACGCTGTGATAGTCCTCACCCTCGGACCGCAGACTCCCGGCTCAACATCTCCCTGCGCCAGTGCATTTTTCACCTCGTCTATCTGCTCCAGCTTAATAAAAGGAATCTCCACACTCTGCCTGGATGTCAGATGTACGTACCCTTTTCCATACTGCTCTGATACCATAGCAATCTTTGCTAATTGTTTTGCTGTGACATTCCCGCCCACCACGCGGAGACGGAGCGAAAAATAGTTTTTCTGCTTCTGTCTCATAAAACCGCCCTTTTTCAGCGTTGCATAATCTACTGCCATATCTCCCTCTTTTCTGCGCTGGTTCTGCGCTGATTTTTTTGTTCCCGCACATTCCTGTGCACTGGCGCTATACTGATTTTCTGTTCCTATGCCTGCCTGTGCACTGGTTCTGCGCTGATTTTTTGTTCCCGCACATTCCTGTGCACTGGCGCTATACTGATTTTCTGTTCCTGTGCCTGCCTGTGCACTGGCCCTTCACTGATTTTCTGTTCCTGTGCCTGCCTGTGCACTGATTTTCTCTACGCCCGAAGCGCCTCTGTAAAATCACAGATCAAGTCGTTTGCGTCTTCAATCCCGACACTGATGCGCACAGTATCCTCATAAACGCCTGCCGCCTGCCGCCGCTCTGGCGTGCTGTGCGCATAGATCGTAGACGCCGGATGGATGACAAGCGTTCTGATATCGCCGATATTTGTTGCATTGCAGGCGTATTTCAATCGGTTCATCAGCCGATACGCTTTTTCCTTTGAACCGGTGCGCATCGTGATAATGCCGCCTCCTCTGCCGCCCAGCTGTCTGTCTGTGATTTCCTTATATGGACTGTCTGGCAGCGCCGGATAATTGACGGTGACGCCTTCAAACTGAGACAATGCGCCGGCAAGCTTATGCGCATTGCTGCAGATTCGTTCCATACGAAGCCCCAGCGTCTCCATTCCAACAATGTTTAAAAAAGCATTGACCGGAGCCAGACAGCCTCCCATATTTCTCCAGATGCCGCTGCGCAGCTTTGCTGTGTAGGCAAATGCGCCAAATTTCTGATACTCTGCCATTCTGGGATATTTCTCGACATCCCAGAGAAACGAGCCGCCGTCGACAATGACCCCGCTGATCGCATTCCCGCCGCCATTAATATATTTTGAGGAAGAGTGGATCACAATATCTGCGCCGAGCTGGAGCGGCTGTACCAGATAGGGCGTCGCCGTTGTGCTGTCCAAAAGCAGCGGGATCCCTCTTTCATGCACAAAATCTGCTGCCGGACGGATGTCTGCCACATCTAACCCCGGATTCCCAATCACTTCCCCAAACACCGCTTTTGTTTTTTCCGTAATCAACGGCGCGATCTCTTCTACCGTAATATGGTTTACAAATTTTGTCTTTATGCCAAAGCTTTCCAGATCCCCAAACAGGTCGATCGTCCCTCCAAACAGCCCGCTCCCGGCAATCACCTCGTCTCCCTCCTGCAGTATGTTCATCAGTGCGGCAGTGATCGCCGCCATTCCGGAGGAACATGCCACAGCCGCCGTCCCTCCTTCCAGCTCACAGATCCTCTGCTCAAAGGCGTCTACTGTTGGATTCCCAATCCGGGAATAGGCGTATCCCGGCGCCCTGTTATTAAAGACTTTCTCAAGCTGCTCTGGCGTGTCATACGCAAAAGCGCTTACCTGGGCGACTGCCGGGACAGTCGCGCCCTCAGGATATTTTTTTACTGCGCTTCCGTGCAGTAATCTCGTATTAAAATCCATAAAAATCCCCCATTCCGAAGCGTTTTGCCCTTTGTTCTTCCTGCACTTTTAAATATATTCTCCATATCCGGACACCTCTGTCGCATATGCAGAAACTTTTTTGATATATGCCGCAATCTCCTCCGCCGGATCCTTTCTCTGCTCCTTCTGTATCTGAAACAGCGCCGCCCCGGCAGGAATCAGGCTGCATCCGGCAACGGCCGCATCTCTGGCAAGAAGTACGATTACGCCCGCATACTGCAGGTGCTTTATCACCTCGGCAACCCCCTCCGGTTTTTTCGGCGCATACAGATAGGTATGCCTTCCCTGGATCGTCAGTGATTTTTCTATCTCTTCTACCCGTTCTCTGGTAAAGCCATCATCCCCAATCGGAAATTCAACGACTACGGCGCGCTGTCGTTTCACTGCGGCGCGCACCTGGCGGTCAACCTTCCCGGCATACAGATCGTCCCCGCTGCCGCCTGTCTCCTCTACAACGCCGCACGCCGACGTCATATTGGTAACGCGGTCAATCAAGATCAGTTCCCCCAGCGTCTTATGCCTTAAAAAAGTATCGGCGACAATCTTATCTGCCAGCGAAATCTTACATACTGCGATCTCATTCTTTGTCAGGCTCTCTGTCTTCCTTTTTTCCCCTGTATTGACATCCACTACATAAGAAATCTCTGTGACAATCCCCGGTATCATCTTTGTCCCAAGCTTTACCATAAACTGCTTACCGCTCTCTAACTCCTCCTGATCCATCCACAGCAAAGTAACTGTGACAGAAGATACCGTCTTTGCGCCGGAATCAATGTTTAAAACGCATCCTCTAGAAACATCGATCTCCCGGTCTAACTGGATGGTGACTGGCTGCCCGGTCTCTGCCCGGTCGGCTTCCCGGTCGGCAATATGGATGCTCTTTACTCTTGCGCATTCCCCGCCCGGCAGTGCGGTAAGCTCATCCCCGACATGGATGTCTCCCGCCTCAATCTGCCCCTGAAAGCCGCGGAATCTATGGTTTGGACGGCACACTCTCTGTACTGGCATATAAAAGCCCTGTTCCGCCGCTTCCTCATCGATATCCACCTGTTCCAGATATTCCAACAGCGACTTGCCCTGATACCACGGCGTATTTTCTGAAAGCGCTGTCAGGTTATCCCCCTCTGTCGCAGATACCGGGATCAGAGTGACATTTGCAAGAGACAAATCTTTCTGCAGCTCGTGAACCTGTTTCTCAATCTCCCGGAAACGCTGTTCGCTGTAACCGGCCAGATCCATTTTGTTTACCGCAAACACAAAATGTCGGATTCCCATCAGTGCACAGATCCTTGCGTGGCGCTTAGTCTGTATGAGAACGCCTTGACTGGCGTCAATCAAGATCACGGCAAGGTCGGCAAAAGAAGCGCCGACTGCCATATTTCTCGTGTACTCCTCATGTCCCGGAGTATCTGCCACGATAAAACTGCGGCGATCCGTCGTAAAATACCGATATGCCACGTCAATCGTAATCCCCTGTTCCCTCTCTGCCATCAGTCCGTCTAACAAAAGCGAATAATCAATCTGTCCCTCCCTGCTCCCCACCTTAGAATCTAACTCTAATGATTTTTCCTGGTCTGCGTACAACAGCTTGGAGTCATATAATATATGTCCGATCAAAGTAGATTTTCCATCATCTACGCTGCCACAGGTAATAAATTTCAATAAGCCTTTCATCTTAGAAATAGCCCTCCTTTTTTCTTCTTTCCATGCTGCCAGCCGCCTCATGGTCAATCACGCGGCTGGTTCTCTCTGACTCAACCGCACGCAGCGTCTCTTCAATAATTTCATCCAGCGTCTCCGCCTCAGATTCAACGCCCCCGGTCAGCGGATAACATCCAAGCGTGCGGAAACGCACCTTTTTGTATTCAATCTTTTCCCCTTCCCGCAGCTTCAGCCTGTCGTCGTCCACCATGATCAGATTGCCGTCCCGTCTGATCACCGGGCGCACCTTTGCAAAATATAACGATGGGATCTCAATCCCTTCCCTCCGGATATATTGCCAGATATCTTTTTCTGTCCAGTTTGACAAGGGAAAAACCCTTACTTCTTCCCCTTTAAACAGCCTGGTATTAAACAGTTTCCACATCTCTGGCCTCTGGTTTTTCGGATCCCATGCATGTGCCTCATTCCGGAAAGAAAAAATCCTTTCTTTGGCGCGGGATTTTTCCTCATCCCTTCTTCCGCCGCCAAACGCCGCCGTAAACTGATATTTGTCAAGCGCCTGTTTTAACGCCTGTGTCTTCATGATATCCGTATAGGCAGAACCGTGGTCAAATGGGTTAATGCCCTGCTCTACGCCCTCCTGGTTTGTATAGACCAGCATATCCAGCCCATACTTTTCTGCCACTTGATCGCGGAAAGCGATCATCTCTTTAAACTTCCATGTCGTATCTACATGCAGAAAGGGAAACGGCGGTTTTTCCGGATAAAATGCCTTTCTTGCCAGATGAAGCATAACAGAACTGTCCTTCCCGATGGAATACAGCATCACCGGCTTTTCACACTCTGCAGCGACTTCTCTGATAATATAAATTGCTTCTGCTTCCAATTCGTCAAGATGAGATAAATTTCCCATAACGTTTCCTCCGTTCTAATATTGGTTTGATTCCTTGCTGTTTACTGCGATCTTCTGAACATTTCCCCCAGGATCTGTCACACTCCAAATCTTTATGTCCCCTTTTTGGGACACAGATAAAACGCTTCCCCTTCCTCCTATATCCGCCCCCAGATAAAACAAGATCGCGCCGGTTTTACATTCTTTGAGGCAGGAAGTACATCCCCAGCAGTCCTGCCTGCGCCGGATATCTGCCTTGCCGTCGGCGCTGCGCCGGATCAGGTTGCCGGGACACACTTCGCAGCACCGCCCGCATCCGGAGCAGCGATCTGTTTCAATGCGTATGCTCATACGCAGCACCTCCCTTCACTAATTCCCGCTCAAATACCCTGATCGTTCCATTCTCCATGCGGGAATTTACATATTTTTCCCACGCCGCATCTTCCTGTGGATAATCCAGGTTTTCACCAAACCCGCGCCATCTCGTCTCCTTCCTCGCTGACAGATGGGCGATCACCGCCTGGCATACCGTGAGGCGTTCCTTTAACTCATAAATCCGCAGCAGATCGTCCATATCAGCGGCATGGAGCTTCTGGCTGAGCTTTTCTATGGATGCGATTTTTTCTGCTGCTGTCTTTAACCCGCTTTCCCGGTATCCATAACCGCTGCCAATGCCGCCGGCATATCTGTCCATCGTCTCCTGCATCGCCTCTTCCAGGTCGTCTGCCGTAAAGAGCGCCTCCTCCCCTGACAGATATGCCTCGTATTCTGCTTTTTTATCTGCAGCGGAAGTCTCTTTGCTTTCCCCTTCCGCTTTGCTATACGGATATGCCGCTCCGGCGGAAATCTCTTTGCTTTTTTCTTCCGCTTTGATGTACCGATACGCCGCCTCAGCGGCAATCTCTCCCTCTGCCAGCGCCCCGGTGACATATTTCTGCGGACAGCCTCCCGCTACGTCCCCGGCGGCAAACAGCCCGCGGATCGTCGTCTGCCTGTCGCCGTCCACCCAGTACCCGCTGGCAGTGTGGCCTCCTACAATATAAGGCTCTGTCCCCTCAATCTCCACATTTTCCTGCGCCGGCCCTTTCCCTGACTCCACCCAGCGCACATACTGGCTTGGCGCCATATTCAGATAAGCTTTATATAAATCCTGCTCCTGCTTTTCTGCAATCCCTTTCGTCTTTAAATAGCATGGGCCCCTCCCCTCTTTATTTTCCCTGACCGTGCCATAAACTCTCTGTGATGTCGTCAGTCCATATTTTTCCTCATATTCTTCGCCATAGGCATTGATCTGCCTGGCACCCGCGCCCTGGGCGATCGTTCCTGTCGGGGCGATCGTATCCTTGCATCGCAGAGCGATAAAACGCATCTCAAACGTTGTCATCTCTGCCCCGGCGCGGATGCCCATCGCATAACCGGCTCCGGTATTAAACGGCGGATACCACATCTTATGCCGCGAAAATCCCGCATGACCCGGACGGTACAGCCCCGCCGCTCCGCCCGTGGCACAAATCACCGCCCCGGCGCAGATCTCATAGAAAACTTCTTCCCTGACGTCAAAACCGCAAGCCCCATAAATCCTGTTATCTTTTACAAGATAATCCGTAATATTGACATGGTTTAACACCGTGACATTTTCCTGTTCGGCCGCCGCCCTGGCAAGAACAGGCTTTATATTTTCTCCATTGATCTTAATATTCCTGTCGCCCCTTGCCACATATTCCCCCTGCTTATCTTTTAAAATAACGACCCCCAGCCGTTCCAGTTCTTCTGCAGCATGGTTTAACCTCTCCGCCATAGAAAAAAGCAAATCTTCTCTCACAATGCCAGCCGCATCCCTTCTCGCATAATCTACATAATCCTGGGGAGTCTTTCCTTTTGTGATATATGCATTGAGCGCATTTACGCCAGCCGCCAGACAGCCGCTCCGCCGGATATTTGCTTTCTCCGCCAAAAGCACTCTGATCTCTTTCTCTTTCCCTAATGTTATTGCGGCAAAACATCCTGCAGTCCCGCCCCCGATAATCAGAATATCTGTATCAATATGCCGCTGTATCATTGATATCATCCCCTTCCGCAACTCCTTAATTCCTACTAACCATATGGGTATTATATGTATTATACCAGGAAATTGCAAGAGGAAATTTTGCAAACGATTTCACGGAACAAAGTGTGCTTCGCACACTCTTGCGAATTAACAAAACAAAATGCGAAGCACACTTTGCCGCGCCAGCCAACGTCACGAAGTGACATTTTCCTTTGCTGGCTGTGCGCATAAATATTTTTACTTTATAGGAAACGAGAAGTTTCCTATAAAGTAAAAAAACAGGCACTTGACCGATGCCAAATACCTGTTTTACTCCTTAAAGTGTCTCATTCATGCTCCCAGTCCGATATCCCGCCAAATCTAACGATATGTAAGAAAAGCCAAATTCCTTAAATTTTCGGATAATTTCCAGCCGGTTTTTCTCTGTGATAACCTTTTCAAACTGCTCCGGCCTTACCTCAATCCTCGCCATCTTCCCATGGATCCGCACGCGCACCTGCCCAAATCCCATATCCAGTAAAAGCTGTTCCGCACGATCTACCATAGAAAGCTTTTCCTCCGTGATCTTCTCCCCGTATACAAACCGGGAAGCCAGACAGGCAAAGGACTGCTTGTTCCAGGTAGGAAGCCCTAAGCGCTGGGACATATCGCGGATATCCTGTTTTGTAAAACCGCATTCTCTCAGCGGGCTCTGAATCCCAAGCTCTGCCACCGCCTGAAGTCCCGGACGGTAATCGCCGTTGTCATCCAGATTAGACCCCTCCAGGATATAAGAAATCCCCTGCTCTTTCGTCATGGCGAGCATCTTTTGAAACAATTCTTTTTTGCAAAGATAACATCTGTCCGGCGGATTATCTGCAAACCCCGGAATCTCCAATTCCTCGGAATGAACCATGATGTGACGGATTCCCTTCCTTCTGCAAAATTCTTCCGCCTCTTTTAACTCCCGCGCCGGGAAGGAACAGGAAGACGCCGTCACAGCCAAAACATTCCCCCCAAGCGCATCCTGCGCCGCCTGTAACAAAAAAGTAGAATCCACCCCGCCGGAAAAAGCAACCGCCGCTTTTCCATAACTGCCGATTTTCTGCTTCAGCCGCTCGTACTTTCCAGACAATTCCTCCATCCGCTTATCTTCCCATATTTCATTTTCAGCCAATATTCTTTACACTCCTTTCTGGCAGCCATTTCTCCGCCGCCTTACCTTTCTGGCAGCCCGCTTCTTCACCGCCCAGTCTTTCTGCCAGTCCATTTCTCCGCTGCCTGACCTTTTTGGCAGCCGTTTCTCCGCCGCCTTACCTTTCTGACAGCCTGCTTCTCCATCGCCCGGTTTTTCTGACAGCCCATTTCTCCGCCGCCCGGTCTTTCTGACAGCCCGCTTCTTTGCCGCCCGGTCTTTCTGGCAGCTCCTTATCCTATGACTCCCGAATCGATCAGCGCCGCAATTTCTTTTGCATAATAGGTCAGGTAAATCTGCGCCCCGGCCCGGTACGCTCCCACCGCCATTTCACCGACAATCCCCATCTCATCGATACAGCCGCACCTTACGCCGGCTTTTACCATAGCATACTCTCCACTGACACTATAGGCAGCCACCGGCACATAGACGGCGTCTGTCACCTCACGTATGATATCCATGCAGGGAAGAGCCGGTTTTACCATCACAAGATCCGCCCCCTCCGCCACATCTGCAAGCGCTTCCCTGACAGCCTCCCTCCGGTTATGAAAATCCATCTGATAGGATTTTCTGTCGCCAAACGCCGGCGCAGAGCCGGCGGCCTCACGAAACGGAGCATAAAAAGAAGAGGCGTACTTTACCGCATAAGACATAATCGGGGTATTTTGATATCCCGCCCGGTCTAAGCATTCCCGGATAGCAAGCACTCTG
>CANQCD010000078.1 GCA_947589455.1 uncultured Lachnospiraceae bacterium
AAATGCGGTTACACGGTATCAGGTTATAGAGTATCTTGATAAAAAGTTGTCTTATGTTGTATGCCGCCTGGAAACTGGCAGGACGCATCAAATCCGAGTCCATATGGCGAGTCTGGGGACGCCTGTCCTGGGGGATACTGTCTATGGTCCGGCAAAATGCCCATTTCATTTAACCGGACAGACTTTGCACGCAAAGACGCTTGGTTTTGTCCATCCAAGGACCGGAAAATATATGGAGTTTGACGCGCCATTGCCGGAATATTTTAAAAAGTTGCTAAAACAGCTCGCAATTTCTGAGGGACAGTCATAGCAATTTGCTGTCTGTAAGGTATTTGGTCTGCGACAAGGGTTACTTTTACAGAGTGCTGCTTGCGGCAGGGTGCCGGCAAGGGTTATTTTCTGTGGAGTGTTACTTGCGGCAGGGTACCGGCAAGGGTTATTTTTTGCGGAGTGTTACGGCAGAGGCGGCGCTGCGTTTCTTATCGTCGTCAAGTGCAGCGTAATGTTTTCTGGTTGTATTTACATCATTGTGTCCAAGTACCTCGGCAACCAGATAAATATCGCCCGTTTCCCGGTATAGGGCAGTGCCATAAGTGCTGCGCAGCTTATGTGGCGTAATATGTTTAAAACTGGTAATTTGCCCTGCATATTCTTCTACCAGATTTTCAATCGCCTGCACGCTGATCCTGCGGCGCTGGATGGAATAGAAGAGCGCATGTTCATGTCCTTCCCTCGGTTGGATCTGCTCTCTGGAAATAGAGATATAATCTTTAAGGGCATGTTCTACTTCTTCGCCGAAATATACATATTCCTCTTTGCCCCCCTTTCGCATAATGCGGATGCGGTTTTCGCGGAAATCGATATCTTCTATGTCCAGGCCAACGCACTCTGAAACACGGATGCCGGTACCTAAAAATAAAGTAAAAATCGCAATATTTCTATATTTATTTTTTTCAAAAAAAGTTTTTTTCTTTCCGGTCATATGTTCGCCGGCATGTTCTACCAGATACAGCAGTTCTGCCACTTCATCAGAATCCAGACGTATAATTTCCCGGTCGTGCAGCTTTGGCATATCCACTATGGTGGTTGGATTGTTTGAAAGGCGTTCCCTTTTTTGGAAATATAGATAAAATTTTCGCAAAGACGCTAATTTTCGGTGGATGCCCCGCTCGTCATTCGTGTATGTTTTTCCCTCAAATTCATAATATTTCAGATATTCCAGATATTCTTCAATATCTACCGGTTCAAGGCAATCCAGATCCTGCAGGGTGATCTGTGCCATGGTTTTGTCGGAAAATGCAGGGTTGGCGGCTTTTAGATAACGCAAAAAGGTCCGAATGTCATAGGCGTATCCGATTCTTGTGTTAATAGAAGAAGTCGGTTCTATGGCGCGGAAAAAATCTTTTGAAAAAGGCGGAAATGTTTTTAAAAGATTCCGAAGTTTTGCCACGTTGTCATTGTTTTTTGTCTGATGGTATGTCTGATGGTTGGATGTTCCCATAATCTGATCAAATCCTTTCTAAATTGTCGTTTGCCTTTTTAGACAGTATACCAGTTATTTGCAAAAGAATCAATAACTATTTGAAAAACTGGAGTTTATCCCAGAGTTAAAATAAAGCCTTTATCCTCTCTCACCTAGAGACGGCTTGTAATCCTTTTTAATGCAGCAATATTATCAGGTGTTAATGTGCGTGTCCCAATATAGGAATCAATAAAATTTGTCAGAGAACCGCCATAAAATTTATCAAATAAGATTTTTGTCTCAATCTCCTGGACTTTATGTTTTGTGATATTTGCACGGCAAAGAAACCCAGGGTCTTCCCTGATAATAGCCCCTTTGTCAATTAACCGCTTAATGACTGTATACGTTGTATTTTTTTCCCAGCCGATATATTCCTTAATGATTTTGGAAATATCTTTTGCTGCCAGTTCCTTGTTTGACCATAATAACTCCATGACATTTAATTCTCCTTCGTGCAAACGGATTTCTTTCATAATCCACCTCCATATAGTTATCTGATATCAGCATTGTATTATCCCGTATCCAGATCCATGTCATAACGTACCAGATGCAAATGATCATCATGCACCAAATGACAGCTATATTCTACAACTGTATTATATTAACTACAGTTGTAGAATATAGAAAAGAAAGGAAATTACAGATTAAATCTACTACGGTTTATCACTATAAAAACACGTTCAAAAATGTAACATTTTCTTAATAAGTTCTATTCTACTAGTGACGAATAGAATAGTCAAGAGAAAAAAGTAACAATTTTTGAACGTGCTTTTTGTGACATATTAATCTCCCATTTTAAGCAAATACATTTGCCCGGCGATTTTTTGTACGACGGCGGCGATACAGAATAAGCCGCCCAGAAAGGGGGATTACGCGCAGTAATCTACAACTGTAGTTTACCGTCCGGTCGGATATTTTTTAAATACAGAGGTTACTGCCTGGTATAAGGCTTTGGCTGATCTTTTTTGGTATGTGACCCTCCTTAATCTTTTATGGTCAGAATTGCCCGAAATAAAGCCCAGTTCGACCAAAACAGATGGAACCGTATTGTATTTTATGACAACAAAACCTGCCTGACGTACTCCCCGGTTATGGCTGTGGAGCTGATTTACCAGCGACCTGTCTATGATTGAGGCAAAC
The DNA here is from genome assembly GCA_947589455.1 of uncultured Lachnospiraceae bacterium. Taxonomy (GTDB): domain Bacteria; phylum Bacillota; class Clostridia; order Lachnospirales; family Lachnospiraceae; genus Butyribacter. The sequence continues at coordinate 2,663 of CANQCD010000078.1, forward strand.
ATCCGGCTGGTCAACCCGGCTCTGTTTGCCCTGTTATTATTACTGGAATAATACACTTCCGTCCCATTTGCCCTGCTGCTTGGCGCACTGTTCATATGAAGACTTAAAAACAGATCGGTGTGATACCTTGCCGAATATTTTGGACGGCTGTACAAATTAATAAATGTATCATTGTATCGTGTCCAATATACATTAGAGGTAGGACTGTCAAAATATTTGCTTGCATAATTGTATAATATGGAGAGGTTTAAATTTTTCTCTTGTATCCCATGGCTGACAGCGCCGGAATCTTTTCCGCCATGTCCGGCATCTAACATAATAATATTTTTATAGATTTTTTTGGGTAAACCTACATTTACCGTAAAGGAACCATTTCCGGGAGAAAGTTTATATCCTTTCAGACCGGAGGTTGTAACGACGATCCTGGTGTTGTTTTGGCTTGTTTTCTCTACTTTGATCCGTTTGATGGAGGAACTGTTATCAAACGGCGGATATTTTTTATAAAATCCGACATGATTCCCAGGCATCACGATCAAAAATTTATGGTTCCAATATTGATCGGTTGTTGTCAGTTTTGAAAATTTCATTTTGCCCGGCAAAGCGGCTTTCATAGAAAAGTTTCCTTTTGATAAAGTAAGGACGCTTCCATGTGCGATTACTTTGCGGGTAAATATGTATTTTTTATAATAGCTGACACAAATACTGGTAGTATGTTTCTGGACATTTTCCTTTATATGGATGTTTTTAATGATTCCGTTTTTAATGGAGTGATTTACCGTGCCCAGCAGGTTTTTAGTGTGCTTATATGTTATGGTAACACTGTATTCTTTTGCATTTGGGGTGAATACAATGTCGTCTGCGGAGATTGTGCTTACCGTCACTCCCTGTACTGTGTTTTTTGTTTTTACTACAAGGCCGCAGAGTGCGTTCTGGTAAACGGTGGTATCATAGGACAAGTCCTTTGCGTGCTTAGAATAAATATAATCCGAGTCGATATACCAGTTATCTATAGAATCAACGGATTCTCTGTAAACAGAAAATCCCAGTTTTTTCAAAATATATTTTAAAGGGACAAAGCATTCCGTCGTTTCGGTTGGATGGATTGTTCCTATAAAAGCTTCCTGCGGCATGGTGTAATCCGTTCCGTTAATTATGATATCCGGGCTGCCGATGGAAAAAGAAATGATAACATCACCGGCCGGGCTTTTCAAAGTTGCGCTCTGGTCTTCAGCGGAATAATGGTAGTGGCATTGTAAAATTTCTACTAATATAGCCTGTATGGGTATCATCCAAACAGAATCAATCTTTATGGGGGAAGCAGACGGCGCATAGATACTGGAGCCATAAGTAACAGATGCCGTAGCTGGCATTGGGTATTCCGTGGTTTCTCCATTATCGTTTGTTATAGAAAAGGTGTAACTGGTCTCCTCTCCTTCTGCAGCCATCACAGGAACCTTTCCGATAACAAGCGCTGTCAACAGTAACATGGTAAGTAATAAACGACCTTTTTGTTTCATAATATCCTTCCTTCTGCTATTATATGCTTTTTTGTGTCATAATTGAACACGTTATGTCGAAAATCATCCAACAAAGTCTATAATAGCGGAAAGAAATTGCAAAAACAAGGCATATTTTCTTTTTATTATAAATTTTTTCTATGCGCGTAGTATGGCACCAGCAGGAAGCTGCCCGCATGGATCGTATCTGATGTCAGACGATTGCAGCGTTTGATTTCTTTTATGTATGCGGGGATGGACTGATAATCCTTTGTGTAATGTTCTGAGGCAATACTCCATAGGGTGTCCTTGTTGGTAATATGGACAGATTGGTACATAAGTTCTCCATTTCCACAGGCGTCTGCCTTTGGCGAGGACAGACCATTCCGGTATGCCAGGCTAAATAGAAGCAGGATAAACAGTCCAGCCAGAACGCCCAGGCGGCGGAATAAAATGGACCCTTTTGTGTTTTTTTGCTTTTTCATCGCAGTACCTCCATTCTAAATAAAAGAGCTTAGCCTTTGCGCTATGTGTTGAGGGTGTGTCGAGTATCAAATGCTGCATTCTGCTTGTCCAGATAACAAACATTTGTTCTATACTGGTTCTATCATAGCAAACGAACAGATGTTTGTCAATAGAAAAACCGAACATATTTTCGGAAAAATTGATTTCGGAATTTTTGATCGTGATTCCGGGGAATTTTCGAAGAGAGGCAGGACGGTACGCTTTTTTGCTGTAAATGTCAGGATGACAAAAAAGACAGGTATTATTTCCCTGTCTTTTTTCCCGCTCATATAATAAAATACAGATTGTGTTATCTATTTGTCTCTGCCCATAGATAAAATACAGATCACATTATTTATTGCCAAAATGCTGCTCCAGGTTTTCTTTGCCGAGATAATGCATTTCTGCAGGATCTGCTTTCCGCAATTTTGCCACGACCTGAAGCTGCTGCAGTTTGTGGCAGCTTGAACAGGTGACTCCGTAAGAGATTGGCTTGCCGCAGATACGGCATTTCACACCGGAAATGGTGTTTTTATCATCGCCCTTATATTGTATTCTGCCCTCGCGGATCCAGCCGCGGACTTTCTGGGTTGAAATATTAAAGTGTTCTGCGACGTCCTGTTCATTCACATCATTTTCACGGATATAATCTTTTACCTGGTAAAATAGATTCCTCTCAAGGCAGATTGGACACAGCTCATCCTTATAGGTAGGATGAAGCTTCATGCCGCACTGCGGACAGGTCTTTTCATCATTTTCTGTTTTCTCTTTGCGAACATAACGCATAGCCGCCACCTCCAAAATATAATATAAGATATGCAAAATCATAAAATAAATTTTTTACGTTCTGGCATATGCCGATTTCTCTTATACTATTGTACCATTTCTGCGAAAAATAGTCTACATAAATTTCGTTCTGCATTGCCAGTATAAAAGAAAACTGGTTGTTGGGTATCCGTTTTCTTTTAGCGTTTTCAGTACGTCAAATTTATATATGAACATGTTGAGTTACCTCCAATATCCTATTCCTTATCATATATTATTTTTCATTTATTTTTCATGTGTATCACATTATAAATAGTGTATGAAAATATACCTTTTTTTCATCCAAGATAACATAATAACACAGATTTGGTGTTCCTGCCTATCAATTTTTATTTTTTTATAAGCAGAAGCTTTATTGCTTCCTCAAGATTCTCGCATTCGATTAGAATCTCAAGGATTTTCCTTGTTTGGTTTTCTTCGGCTTAAAAAAGGGCGCCCCACTACATTTCAAAGCCATCCTAAAAAAAGCGGGCTTGCAATTCCTATCCCATAAAAAAGGGCACCGCCTGCGCTGGTGCCATGCGTCCCACTACATTTTGAGCAATTTCCTATCTCATAAAAAAGTACCGCAGCCTTTTAAAACCGCGGTACTTTCAACTATTCAACCCTCATATTAAAATTGCATTTTTTAGAATTTCCCATTATCGGCTGCTTCCTGTACGGAAACGGCTACCGCTACTGTCATGCCGACCATTGGGTTGTTACCCGCGCCAATCAGCCCCATCATTTCTACATGAGCCGGTACGGAGGAAGAACCTGCAAACTGTGCGTCAGAGTGCATACGTCCCAGGGTATCTGTCATACCATAGGAAGCAGGGCCAGCTGCCATATTATCCGGATGAAGGGTACGTCCTGTACCGCCGCCCGATGCAACAGAGAAGTATTTCTTGCCCTGTTCCAAGCATTCTTTTTTATATGTACCTGCTACCGGATGCTGAAAACGGGTTGGGTTGGTAGAGTTACCAGTAATTGAAACATCTACGCCCTCTTTGTGCATGATCGCAACGCCTTCGCAGACGTCATTTGCACCATAGCAGTTTACTTTGGAGCGAAGCCCGTCGGAATAGGATTTGCGGGAAATTTCCTTCACCGTGTTTGTATAGGGATCATATTCTGTCTCTACAAAGGTAAAACCGTTGATACGGGAAATGATCTGTGCGGCGTCTTTTCCCAGACCGTTTAAGATAACGCGAAGCGGTTTTTTGCGAACTTTGTTTGCCTTTTCTGCAATACCGATCGCACCTTCTGCTGCCGCAAAAGACTCATGACCTGCAAGGAATGCGAAGCATTCTGTTTCGTCCTCTAACAGCATCTTACCAAGGTTACCATGTCCAAGGCCTACTTTGCGGGTATCGGCAACAGAACCCGGAATACAAAATGCTTGCAGGCCCTCTCCAATCGCTGCAGCTGCATCAGCGGCGCGGCGGCAACCTTTTTTGATCGCGATCGCTGCGCCTACAGTATAAGCCCAACATGCGTTTTCAAAGCAGATTGGCTGAATGCCTTTAATCTGATCGTATACATTTAAACCAGCATCCTTTGTAATCTTTTCTGCTTCTTCGATTGAAGAGATTCCATAGCTGTTTAACACTTCATTGATTTTATCAATTCTTCTTTCATATGATTCAAATAATGCCATGATTCGTTTGCCTCCTTTTCTTTATTTTGCGATTTCTTCGTCTGTTCTTGGGTCAATCAGCTTCACAGCGTCATCCACGCGGCCATACTGTCCGCTTGCTTTTTCCCAAGCAGTGTTCGGGTCATCCCCTTTTTTGATGAAGTCAGTCATCTTACCCAGGCTAACGAACTTATAACCGATGATCAGATCATCTGCATCCAGTGCGATCGCAGTGACATAACCCTCTGCCATCTCCAGATAGCGGGGACCTTTCTTCAAAGTGCCATACATGGTACCAACCTGGGAGCGAAGGCCTTTTCCGAGGTCTTCTAAGCCGGCGCCGATTGCAAGGCCATCCTCAGAAAATGCGCTCTGGGAACGTCCATAGACAATCTGGAGGAATAATTCTCTCATTGCCGTGTTGATCGCATCACACACAAGGTCTGTATTTAATGCTTCCATTACAGTCAGTCCCGGAAGGATCTCAGACGCCATTGCCGCAGAGTGGGTCATGCCGGAACAACCAATCGTCTCTACCAGCGCTTCCTGGATGATACCCTCTTTTACATTGAGAGTAAGCTTGCAGGCGCCCTGCTGCGGCGCACACCAGCCCACACCATGTGTAAAACCGGAGATATCCTTTACTTCCTTTGCCTTAACCCATTTTGCTTCCTCTGGAATTGGCGCGCAGCCATGATGCACGCCCTGAGCTACTGGGCACATGTTTTCTACTTCCTGTGAATAAATCATGTTCTTGCTCCTTTCAATCATGTTTATTTAGGCGTTTGCGGCCTGATATTTTTATCTGGATCCTGCTGTCGCTGTCCTTACAAAAGGATCCTTCTCTGTGGAATATATACCACAGCCCTAATAACTATTTTCGCATAAAAATGGCGTTTCGTCTACTATTTTTGACAAAAAATCTCTTTCTTCTTATGGAAAAGCGTCTGTGCGTCCCCTTAGAAAGAAAGATTTTTCTCCACAATCTCCCCCTGCCTCTTATAGATGCTCCCTTTCGGGATAAAGCCGCGAACCATGGAGAGCGGATAGACATTTGTGTTGCTGCCGATGATACTGCCTGGATTTAAGACGCTGTTGCATCCGATCTCAACGTAATTTCCCAGGATTGCCCCCATTTTTTTCAGACCGGTCTGGATGATATCGCCCTCATAGCGGATGGTCACATTTGTCTTGTCAGACTTAACGTTTGAGGTGATCGACCCCGCGCCCATATGTGACTTATAGCCAAGGATGGAGTCGCCGACATAATTGTAATGCGGTACTTGCACGTTATTAAACAGGATGACATTTTTTAATTCCGTGGAGTTGCCGACGACACAGTTCTCTCCCACAATCGCATTGCCGCGGATAAACGCTCCGGGACGTACCTCGGTCTCTTTTCCGATAATGCATGGACCATGGATCGACGCTGTCGGCGCAATGGATGCGTTTTTTGCGATCCAGACGTTTCCCTCTGTACATGTATATTCTTCTGGATTTAAGGTATTTCCAAGTACCGTGATAAAATCCCCAATTTTAGGAAGAACCTCCCACGGAAATTCAGTATCTTCAAAAATATCTTTTGCAATGGTTTCATCAAAATGAAATAAAGCCCTGCATTTTAATTGTTCATACATAAGAATCCTCCATTCCGGAGCGTTTTGCGCGACGGCGGCGTGCCGTCAAAGCTATTTGTGAGCGCTCCAAAGAACGAAAGTCCTTCTCACAAATAGTCGTGTGGAAAATTATCGCATCAGCATGGTTTTTTCAACCTAACCTCTTTTTTCTGGGATAGGAAATTGCAAGCTCTCCTAAAGGAGGGCTTTGAAACATAGCGGTGCACAAGGGCACAACCAGCAAAGGGAAATGTCACTTCGTGACGCTGGCTGGCGCGGCAACGTGTGCTTCGCATTTTGTTTTTGTTCATTCGCAATCGTGTGCGATCCGCTGCCTTGTCTACTTCTTGCCGCCTGTTTTATAATAAGGCGCCGCCGCATCAAACATCTGCCTTAGGTAATATTGGTTGTTGGTCTGTTTCACGGCGTCTACCCGGCGGATAATAAAACCGTTTAGTTTTTCCATATATTCCTGTTCGGTGATGGTCCCAGCGGCAACCTGCGTCAGCCCTAACTCCCAGCTTGCGGTAAGCTCCGGGTTTAGCAGGGAGCGGATGGAGGTATTGACAACGTCATATACCATCTCGCCTAAGAGTTCCGGCGTGATGATCTGTGTTTTTTTGTTTAACTTTAAGTATTTGATCTTGATAAGCTTGCTTAAAATCTCTGCTCTTGTGGCGCTGGTCCCGATACCGCTTCCCTTGATTTGGGAGCGCAGCTCTTCATCTTCTATCAGCTGTCCGGCATTTTCCATTGCAAGGATCATCGAGCCGGAATTATATCGTTTTGGCGGGGAAGTTTCCCCTGGCTTGACTGACAGCTTCCACAGCGGGATTTCCGTCCCTTTTTTTAGTTTCTGTAAGACGTTAAGGGAATCCGCAGATAGCATCCGTTCTGGAGATTCCTCTCCTGTGCCGGCGCTGTCTGTCCCTTTTTCCGCCCTGCCCGGCTGCTTTTTCGCAAACGATGCAGTGGCGATCGCAAGATAACCGGCCTGCGTCATTACTTTGAAAGAGGCGGAGAACGATTCCTTTTCCCGCTCGGCGGTGATGCCAAGTTTTAGATATTCCGCCGGCGGATAAAAGATACAGAGGAAACGCCTGACGATCACCTCATATACTTTCTGCGCCGTTCCACCGACGCTGCGAAGGGCGTTTAACCCCTGTCCGGTCGGGATGATCGCATAATGGTCTGTGATCTGCTTATCGTTTACATATCTTGTCTTTGCCAGTCCCTGAAAGCTTTTTGCCTGTAAAATATGGGCGGCGATATCTGATGTGACAGGATAGCCGGTAAGGCCTTTCAGGTTTTTGTCAATCTCTTTGGCGACTGCCGACGAAAGCACCCTGGCATCCGTACGGGGATAGGTGACAAGCTTTTTTTCGTATAATTCCTGTACGATTTTTAATGTCTCATCCGGGCTGACTTTAAATAGCTTAGAGCAGGTATTTTGCAGCTCTGCCAGATTAAATAGCAGCGGAGGGTTTTTCTTTTCTTTTTTCTTTTCGACCTTTGTGACAACCGCAGGAAGATTTTCCAGCCTGTCTGTCTCTGCTGCTTCTTTTTTGGCTTCCTCCATTTTGCCCGCGGGATGGAAGCGTGTCTCAGGTACGCCCAGGCGGGTGCATAGGGCGAAGGCGTCTTCTTTTTTTAGAAATCCGTTTTCTCGATAAAGAAGAGGCGACTGGTAATAGGCGGACTGTTCTGTGACGCGCCACTCCCCCTGAAAGTTCTGCCCGGCATATTCAAAATCAGCAAGCACCCGGTAAAACGGCGTTTTTACAAACTCGCGTATCTCCCGCTCCCTGCGTACTACCATGCCGAGGACGCAGGTCATGACCCTGCCGACAGAAATGGCGGACCATTTCTTACTGCCCAAGTAATTCATGACGGTCTGTCCGTATTTTAATGAGAGAACCCTTGAAAAATTGATTCCCATCAGGTAATCTTCCTTTGCACGCAGATAAGCGGAAGCGGACAGGTTATCGTAAGCCGACAATGGCTTTGCTTCTTTGATGCCCCGGCGGATCTCCTCCTCTGTCTGGGAATCAATCCAGACTCTTCTCTTTTCTTTCTCAGCGGGGACTCCCGCCATCTGGTCTACCAGACGGTATATGTATTCCCCTTCTCTTCCTGAGTCAGTACAGACATAGATACAGGACACATCATCCCGGTTTAAGAGGCCGGATACGATCTGAAACTGTTTTTTTACATCAGGGATCAATTCATAGAGAAAGCGCTCCGGCAAAAAAGGGATTGTCTGCAACGACCATTTTTTTAATGCCGGGTCGTATGCGTCCGGATAGCTCATTGTAACCAGGTGTCCGACACACCAGGTCACAATATAGTCTCCGGATTCCAGATAACCGTTTCCGGCATTTCCAGTTACGCTTAATACTTTGGCAAACTCTTTTGCCACGCTTGGCTTTTCTGCAATAAACAAATCTTTTCCCATTGGGTTTATTCTTCCTCTTCCTGTTTTGCAGCGGTTACTTCAGCTGCATATTTTTTGCCAAAATTTGTACCAAAAATAATACCGATAATGGCGATACCTGCCAGGGCGATATATTTTACAATCTTTGTGACGTCAATAGATACGCTTACGGTTGCTTTTTGGTTTTTCATTGCTGTTTCGGCAATTTTTGCCGCTTTTTTTCTTTTACAATTACACATAAAAATCCCCCATTCCGGAGCGTTTTGTGCGACGG
>CANQCD010000079.1 GCA_947589455.1 uncultured Lachnospiraceae bacterium
GGTTTTTTCATCCGGCAGACCAGAGGACAGAACGGCGTTGCTGACTGCACCTTTCGTGATGGGAGTGAGCGGCGGCCTGGGAGTAGCGGCAGGCTTGTTTGCTTTTATATCGATTCTGGGGATCATTCCGAGGCTTGCCGGGCGTCTGGGGCTTGCAAACCACATCTACCAGATGGAAACGGTAATTGCCCTGGGCGGCATTGCGGGATGCGTTTTGTCTGTTTTCCAGATTCATGTGCCGTTTGGCATACCGGGCGTAGTGGCTGTGGGATTGTTTTCGGGAATTTTTGTGGGAGCGTTAGTTATGGCGTTGGCAGAAACTCTGCGCGTCCTGCCGATTTTGTGCCAGCGCGTCAACCTGACGCTTGGATTTCCGGTGTTGGTGCTTGCGCTGGCGCTTGGAAAGGCGCTTGGCAGTTTCTACCAGTTATATATTTTGCCATAGGCGGCCTGCGGAACGGAGAAAAAGCATGGGGAAATGGAAGTTTCGCAGGTTGTCTGATAATCTGCCATAGGAAAAGGAGGGCATAGAGTATGCAGGAAAAAGACAGTACCAATCCGTCAATGGAGGAGATTGTAAGGGAAACGGACGAACAACAGAAAAAAGAAAAATATAACACATATGTCGAAAATATGACACCGAGGAGCAGCTGTGTGCTCAACTGCCTGAAAGCGTTTGTGACCGGCGGCTTTATCTGCGCTGTGGGGGAAGGGTTTTTCTCGCTGTATCAATATTATGGGGCGCCGGAGGAACTTGCTTCGCTGTATGTGACGATTTCCCTGATTCTTATCAGCGTCCTTTTGACAGGATTTAACATTTATCAGAAATTTGCGCAGTTTGCCGGGGCGGGAAGCGTCGTTCCGATAACTGGGTTTGCCAATTCCGTCGTGTCGTCGGCGATTGAGTTTCAGGCGGAGGGACAGGTTTTTGGCATTGGATGCAAGATTTTTACGATCGCAGGACCGGTTATTTTGTATGGCATATTCAGCAGCTGGCTGTTGGGGGTCGTATACTGGCTTGGGAAAATCTTTGGCTGGTTTTAGGCATTCTGTGAAAATCGTGGGCGGCTGTGTGCTGCGAAAGAAAAATTTTTGGATTTTTTCATTTTTTTTCATTGAAAAAGAGAGGATAAAATGATAGCCTATTATAGAGTATCAGAGGAAACATTGTCGAAAAAGGACTTTATGTAATAGATGTAGATCGCAGGAGGTCAGGGATGAAAATAGGGGAATACATTAGAACGTGTTTCACTAAAGGTAAAAAAGCCGCTTCTTTTCTGTTTCGCGAGGAGGCGGATATCCAAAAAAGGCTTTTAAATCTGGTACTGCTGACTGCAGTATTTGGAGGGATTGTCTCGCTGGTCATATCAGTTATTATGAAGACAAGCGGCAATTTTATCACGGTGCTTATGATCGCGCTGCTGGGAATCTGCCTTTGGCTTATCAATGTAAAGAAGAGGACGCAGCTTGGCAGTATTTTGATTTCTGTTTTTGTCAACCTGATCTTTTTTCCGTTAATGTATTTTTATGAGGGTGGAATCCACAGTGGGATGCCGCTCTGGATGCTTCTGGGGATGCTTGTCTCGGTTTTGATCATCCGCGGCTGGGTGTGTTACTTTATGTATATACTGAATGCGGCTGTAATCGGAGGCTGCTTTTATATAGAATACTATCACCCGGAGTTTGTAGAACATTTAGACCAGCATACGATCAATCTGGATGTATTCCAATCGGTCATCCTGGTTTCCTGTGTGTTTGGCGTGATTTTTAAATATCAGTCTTATGTCTATGAGAAACAGCGCAAAAGCTTGATGTTACAGGACGAGCAGCTGCGCAGATCGATGGAGGAGTTAAAAAAAGCGAACCAGGCAAAGAGCGATTTCCTGGCGAATATGTCCCATGAGATCCGGACGCCGATCAATGCCATTCTCGGGATGAACGAGATGATCATACGGAAGAGCGGGGATGAGGAGATCGTTAAGTATGCGCTGGATGTGGAAAGCGCCAGCCAGAATCTGCTGTCGCTGGTAAATGACATCCTGGATTTTTCAAAGATTGAGTCGGGAAAGATGGAGCTTGTTCTGGTCAGATACGATATTTCGTCTCTGATCCATGACTGCTATAATATGGTTATCATGCGCGCCAGGGAGAAAAATCTGACTGTGCGCATAGAAAATGACAATACGCTGCCATCGCAGCTCTATGGGGATGAGGTGCGCATCCGCCAGATTATTTCCAATCTGCTGACAAACGCGGTGAAGTACACAACGGTAGGAGGGGTGACTTTGGCTGTGGGATGGGAGAGGCTGGAGGGAAAAGAAATCCTCCTTAAAATCGAAGTGAAGGATACGGGGCTTGGCATATCAAAGGAAGATCAGGAAAAACTGTTTTTCTCTTTTCAGAGAGTTGATGAGAAAAAGAACCGCAATATTGAGGGAACCGGCCTGGGACTTGCCATTACCAAGCAGTTTATCGAACTGATGGGCGGGACGATCCAGGTTCAGAGCGAATATGGAAAAGGAAGCGTATTTTCCCTTGCAATCCCGCAGGGAATTATTTCCGAGATGCCGATGGGGGATTTTTCCCAGAGATTTGATATGAGGCTTCAGAATATGCAGGAGTACCGGGAGTCCTTTATTGCGCCAAAGGCGCGTATCCTGGTAGTCGATGATGTAGAGATGAACCTTGAGGTCGTGAAGGGGCTGCTCAAGGACACGAAGATCCAGATAGACACTGCTTCCAGCGGAGAACAGTGCCTGGATATGATACAGGAAAAGAAATACCACATTATCTTTATGGATCACATGATGCCGGTGATGGACGGAATAGAGGCGTTCCACAAGATGCGGGAGAGGAAAGGCCATCCCAATGTGGACACGCCGGTCGTTGTGCTGACGGCAAATGCGATCCTCGGCGCAGAAAAGGAATATCTTGCACAGGGATTTTGCGCCTATCTGTCAAAGCCGATACGGAGCGACAAACTGGAAAAGATAACACTGCGGTTCCTGCCGCCGGAGCTGGTATACCGGACAAAGGATATGAAGTCGATGGATCGAGAGGAAACCTTTTTAGAAAAACTTTCGTTTCTGGATACCAAAGACGGGCTTGCCTACTGCGCCGGCGATGAGAACCTTTATCGCTCCGTCCTGGTTTCTTCCCTTGACCCGGCCAGGTTTTCCGCTGTGATTGAGATGTATGAGAAAGAGGACTGGCACAATTATGAAATACAGGTCCATGCCGTGAAGAGCATTTCCCACACCATTGGCGCAAAACCGCTGTCGATGCAGGCCAAGAAGCTGGAGGACGCTGCAAGGGAGGGAAATATTGATTACATAAAGCGGCATAACGAAAGCTTTCTGCGGAATTATCAGGAAATTTATGCCAAAATTAACGCCGTGATGCGTTCGGAGAAAGAAAAGGAGGATTCCAAAAAATAACGCTTTTCAACCATGGGTTGTTATGTTATAGTGATAGCCGGGTTATCAAAGCCGGTGCATACGGCAGAGGAACTTTGGGTGTTTATCGTTTTTACTGTCATACAGTGCGGCTGTGTGAAGAAGGAGGAATAGATATGTTTCAGAAAAAAGAATGGGATGGCTTTGAGGGAAGACTGTGGAAAGAGGAGATCAATGTCAGGCAGTTTATCCAGGATAACTACGAGCCGTATGACGGAGACGAAAGCTTTCTCGCAGGACCGACGGAAGCGACCGGACGGCTGTGGGGAGCCCTTCAAAAGCTGCAGAAGGAGGAGCGGAAAAAAGGCGGCGTCCTGGATATGGACACCGATATTGTGTCATCGCTGACTTCTCATGGACCGGGATATATAGATGAAAATTTAAAAGATTTAGAGCAGATTGTCGGGCTGCAGACGGATAAACCGTTAAAGCGTGCTTTTATGCCATACGGCGGTATCAAGATGGCAGAGGAAGCCTGTGAGACATATGGATATAAGGTAAATCCGGAGCTTCACAAGATTTTTACGGTTTATCACAAGACGCATAATGCCGCAGTCTTTGACGCTTATACGCCGGAGATGAAACGGGCGCGCCACAATAAGATCATTACCGGGCTTCCGGATACCTATGGAAGAGGGCGGATTGTCGGCGATTACAGAAGGATTGCACTGTATGGGATTGACCTCTTGATCGAGGAAAAGGAGAAAGATCTGGCAAAATGCGGGAGCGGCAGCATGAAGGGAGAGGTGATCCGTCTGCGCGAAGAGATTGCAGAACAGATCCGTTCCCTGCATGGGATCAAAGATATGGCGCAGATTTATGGCTGCGATATTTCTGAACCTGCAAAGAATGCAAAAGAGGCGGTGCAGTGGCTGTATTTTGGGTATCTGGCGGCTGTCAAGACGCAGAACGGCGCGGCGATGAGCATTGGCCGTATTTCTACGTTCCTGGATATCTTTATCCAGAGAGACCTCAAAAACGGAGCAATCACGGAGGAGAAAGCACAGGAGCTGATTGACCATATGACGATGAAGCTGCGCATGGTCAAATTTGCAAGGATTCCATCCTATAACCAGCTGTTTTCCGGCGATCCTGTCTGGGCGACGCTGGAGGTTGGCGGAACTGGCGTGGACGGCCGTTCTATGGTGACAAAGAGCGATTACCGTTTTCTGCATACGCTGGAAAATATGGGACCTGCGCCGGAGCCGAACCTGACGGTATTATACAGTTCCCGCCTCCCGGAGAATTTTAAGAGATATGCGTCTAAGATTTCGATTGCGACAAGTTCGGTGCAATATGAAAATGATGATGTGATGAAGCCGGTGTGGGGCGATGATTATTCTATCTGCTGCTGTGTCTCTGCAACGCAGACTGGAAAGGAAATGCAGTTTTTCGGCGCGCGGGCTAATCTGGCAAAATGTCTGTTATATGCGATTAACGGCGGCGTTGATGAAAAGACAGGGGAACAGGTCGGACCGGAATACCGTCCGATCACTTCAGATATATTAGATTACGACGAGGTGATGCACCGATATGACGCAATGTTAGACTGGCTGGCGGATTTGTATGTCAATACGTTGAATCTGATCCAGTATATGCATGATAAGTATTACTATGAGTCAGCCGAGCTTGCACTGATGGATACTGACCTGAAGCGGACGTTTGCGACAGGCATTGCGGGATTTTCCCATGTCATTGATTCGCTGAGTGCGATCAAATATGCAAAGGTGAGGGTGATCCGCGATGAAAATGGCGTCGCAAAGGATTATGAGGTAGAGGGAGATTTTCCGAGATATGGGAATGATGACGACAGGGCGGACGAGATCGGGGTCTGGCTGCTGCGCACCTTTATGGACAAGATCAACAAACACCATACTTACAGGCGCTCTGAGGCGACAACGTCTATTTTGACGATCACTTCCAATGTCGTATATGGCAAAGCGACCGGGGCAATGCCGGATGGGAGAAAGGCGGGAGAACCTTTGTCGCCAGGGGCAAATCCAAGCTATGGCGCGGAGAAAAACGGACTGCTCGCCTCATTAAATTCTCTGACAAAGCTCCCATACGAGTGGGCGTTAGACGGTATTTCCAACACGCAGACCATCAATCCGGGCGCGCTGGGAAATCACGAGGAGGAGCGCATAGACAATCTGGTGCAGGTGATGGATGGCTATTTTGACCAGGGAGCGCACCATCTGAATGTCAATGTATTTGGAAAAGAGAAGCTGATCGATGCGATGGAGCATCCGGAAAAAGAAGAGTATGCAAACTTTACGATCCGCGTTTCAGGGTATGCTGTGAAATTTATTGACCTGACAAAGGAGCAGCAGATGGACGTTATCGCCAGAACCTGTCATGAGACGATGTAAGATAGATCAGGCGTTTGTGAAACGTTCCGCTTGACCAGGATCGCTGTGGAATCTGCACAGTGCGGTGCATTATTTGGAATCGTTTCGCAATTACCTGGTGAGATGGATCGAAGAGAGGAGGCAGTGCATGGAGAGTGAGATTACCGGAAGGATCCATTCAATGGAGAGTTTTGGCTCGGCAGACGGCCCCGGCGTGCGGTTTGTAGTATTTATGCAGGGCTGTGATATGCGGTGCATGTACTGCCATAATCCAGATACATGGGAGAAGCGGAGCGGGACGGAAATGACGCCCCGCTCTGTTTTAGAACGGGCGCTTCGCTTCCGCCGCTACTGGGGACAGAAAGGCGGCATTACCGTCAGCGGCGGCGAAGCTCTTTTGCAGATTGATTTTGTGACGGAGCTGTTCCGTCTGGCAAAGGAAGAAGGAGTTGGCACAGCGCTTGACACATCGGGCGGCCCTTTTACAGAGGAACCGCCTTTTTTTGAAAAATTTACGGAGTTGATAAAGTATACCGATCTGTTTATCTTAGATATCAAGCAGATAGATGATGAGAGACATCGGCTGCTTACCGGCTGCAGTAATCAAAACATTCTTCAGATGGCGCGTTTTTTGTCGGACTCCGGCAAGGATATGTGGATTCGCCATGTGCTGGTGCCGGGATATACCGATTCGCCGGAGCAGCTTGCCTGTCTGCGCCGTTTTTTGGACACATTAGAAACTGTGCAGAGAGTGGAGATTCTTCCGTATCACACGTTAGGCGTGTTTAAATGGAAAGAATCCGGGATTCCATACCGTTTAGAAGGGGTGGAACCGCCGACGGAGGAATCGCTTGCGGCGGCGAGGAAGATGTTAGGCTGTTAAAAAGATAGATGGGCAACCGTTTTCCAAAAACGGTATCGAAGATGTTAGGCCGTTAAAAAGAGGCGTCTGTTACGGAACCGGAACGAAAGAGCGCTCCGAGCAGTTACAGAGCGTTTGCCAGGCGCAGCCTGCCGGCCAATGATCGCATGGAGGATAAAAATGATCGTACGATATCCGGAGTATTATGAGGAATTTGCCTGCATCGCAGGAAAGTGTGAGGACACCTGCTGTTCCGGCTGGGAAATTGATATTGATGATGAAACATATGAATATTACAGAAACGTCCCGGGAGAGTTTGGAGAGACGATCCGCAGCCGGATCAAGGAATATGAGGAAACACAGGATTGCTATGAAACACATGGATTTTATCTGGAAGAGGGAAAGAGATGTCCGTTTTTGAATAAAAACGGACTTTGTGATATTATTTTAAAGTTAGGAGAAGATGCGCTTAGTTTTGTCTGCGCCAACACGCCGAGAAATTATCTGGAGTATGGGGGCGCGCGGGAAATCTCCATCAGTCCCAGCTGCGGTGAGGCGGGGCGGCTGATCCTGGGCACAGAAAATTCCCTGCGGTTTGTGGAAAAGGAGATACCCGGAACGCTTAGGCTGGAGGAAAGCGAGGAAGAACTCCGCATTGCCTCTATGATAAAAAAAGTACGCGACGTATCCATTCAGATTCTGCAGGACAGAACCAGACCGGTGAAAGAAAGGCTCTGTCTGTTTCTCTGCTATGCAGGGGAGGTACAGGAGCAGTTTAACAGGGAAACGATCCAGGAGGAAGCTGTGCCGGGAAAGGAGGAGATTCCATGCATATGGGATCGCTGCCGGGCGAATGGAGGCTTTTGGGAGGGGTGCAGCGAAAGCGGGGATCAGGCGGAGGCGTTTGCCTGCTTCCATATGCGGCTTGCATTGATCGCCGGAATGGAGTGCATTGGAAAAGAGTGGGAATCGTACATAGAAAATTTTAATACTCTGTTTCCGGATACTGCGGAAGGCCAAAAGGCATATACAGAGTACAGAAGGGACTGGGAAGCGTTTATCGCTGATTCGCGCCGGGAATACGAATATGAGCAGATGGCAGTATATTATGCGTTTCTTCTTTTGGCGCGCAGTGTGGACGATCTGAATTTTTGGGGAAAGGCGCAGCTGGTGGCAGTCAGTTTTTTAGTGCTGCGAGATATGGGGATGCTTCGGTTTGCCATGCAGGGACGGACGTTTACTAAGGCGGATCAGGTCTCTGTATTGCGCGTCTATGCCAAGGAGACAGAGCATTCTCAGGAAAATATGGATTATCTGGAAGAAGAACTTTTATTTGATGAAATCTATCATTTAGAAGGGCTTTGCAGGCAGATTTTCTAAAAGGCCAGAAACAGGCATTGCGAGCCGCCGGTACTTCGATGGCATATAGCGGCGTCGAAGTACCCTTGCAAGACAGAGCGGAAGCGGCCTGCGTTGGTTTTGTGCAGGTTGCTAAGGGAATCATGGAGGAAGGGAACGTTTCGCAAATGCCTAAAGATGAAATAGAGAGAAAGGATATGTCATATGTTTTATATTGGAAACCATTTATCTGCTTCGAAGGGCTATCTGGCAATGGGAGAGATGGCGGTGAAGCTGGGGGCAAATACATTTGCCTTTTTTACGAGAAATCCGAGGGGAGGGAAGGCAAAGGCAATTGACGAAAAGGATGTGGAACGCTATCTTGATTTTGCGAAAAAAAACAAGATAGGAACACTGGTGGCACATGCGCCATATACGATGAACCTGTGCGCGGCAAAAGAAGAGATCCGCAAGTTTTCTATCGAGATGATAGCGGATGATCTAAGGAGAATGGAATATACGCCGGGCAATTATTATAATTTCCATCCGGGCTCGCATGTCGGGCAGGGGGCGGAAGAAGGGATCCGTCTGATCGCCGATGCGTTAAACCAGGTTTTGGAAGAGGCGAAAAATACAACAGTCCTCTTAGAGACAATGGCGGGAAAGGGAAGTGAGGTCGGCAGGAGCTTTGAGGAGATCAGAGAGATCATTGACAGGGTGGAATTAGCAGACCGGTTAGGCGTCTGCTTTGACACCTGCCACGTCTGGGACGGGGGATATGATATTGTAGGCCATCTGGATGATGTGCTGGATGAATTTGATAACGTGATCGGCTTAGAAAGGCTGAAAGCGGTTCATTTTAATGACAGCATGAATACCTGCGGCGCGCACAAAGACCGCCATCAGAAGATTGGGCAGGGAAAGATCGGCGCGGAGGCAATGCGGCGCGTAGCCTGCCATCCGGCGCTCGCAGGGAAGCCTTTTATTTTAGAAACGCCAAATGACGATGCGGGATATGCTGCAGAAATTGCACAGATAAAAGAGTGGACAAAAGAAGGAGAAACGGTATAATGATAAATTATACGAAAGCCTTTTTGAGGCGCCGCAGTGCTTTATGATATCAAAAAAGCGATTGGCGGGCGGTATGTCTTTTACACGGCGGTTAATGACTGCGGAAGGAACAGCAACAGGGATAAGCCGGTCAGGCAGAGAGGATGGGGATTTATGCGTATACCAGGATTTTTAAAAGCAGGAGATTGTATCGGGTTTGCAGCTCCCTCGTTTGGGTGCAATATAGAACCCTATAAGACAGCGTTTGGCAATGCACAGAAAAAATGGAAAGAATATGGATTTTGTTTAGACATTGGACCGAACTGTTATGAGGGAAAAGGGATCGGGATCAGCAACACGCCGGAATTGTGCGGTGAAGAGATCAATACTTATTTTGCAAAGGAAGAAGTAAAGGCGTTGATTTCCTGTGGCGGCGGCGAGCTGATGTGTGAAATCCTGGACTATGTGGATTTTGAAATGATTGCAAAAACAGAGCCAAAATGGTTTATGGGATATTCCGATAACACCAACCTGACGTTTCTCCTGGCAACATTATGTGATACGGCGTCTATTTACGGGCCTTGCGCGGCGGCGTTTGGGATGAGGACATGGCATCCGGCAGTCAAGGACGCCGCCAGGCTTCTGACGGGGGTGAAGACCACGTTTAACAATTACCCTGCATGGGAAAAGGAATCCTTAAAAGATGAAGAGCATCCTCTGGAGCCGTATCATGTGACAGAGCCTTTTTTGATGCGCCGTTTCCCGGACGAGGACGTCTGCTTTGAGGGCAGGCTGCTGGGCGGCTGTCTGGATTGCCTTGTCAGCCTGGCCGGCACGAAATACGACCGGGTGAATGCGTTCGCTGAAAAATATGGGACAGATGGGATCATATGGTATCTGGAAAGCTGCGACCTCAATGTGATGGGGATCCGCAGGGCGCTCTGGCAGCTGGAGCACGCGGGATGGTTTCAGAATGTGAAGGGATTTCTGATAGGGAGGCCGCTCTGCTTTGGGGAAGAGATGTTTGGGATCAATCAATATGATGCCGTGACAGGGATTTTAGAAAAATATCATGTCCCGATATTAATGGATTTGGATATCGGGCATCTGCCGCCGATGATGCCGATGGTAAACGGCGGCTATGGCGTTGTCGAAACAATGGGGAACAGCATTTCTATCAGTTACCAGATTGCCTGGTAACTGGCGCTGATACCTTGCAGGAAGAGAGGGCCGTTTTTAGAAGGCGCTGGGCAAAAGCGGCCAGGATCAGGAAAAAAGATTAGTTTCCAGTGCAGAAAAGAGGGAATTATGCCAAAATTTAGTGTGAAAAGGCCATTTGTAGTTTTGGTAGGGGTGATTATGGTACTGCTGCTTGGTTATGTCAGTTTTACCAGGATGGCGACAGATTTTCTGCCCAATATGAATATGCCGTATATGATCGTCATTACGACATATCCGGGAGCTTCGCCGGAAAAGGTACAAAATGAGGTCAGCGAGCCGCTCGAGAGCAGTGTCGGCACGGTAAATGGCGTGAAGAATGTAGTCAGTACCTCTTCGGAAAATTCCAGTATGATCTCTCTGGAGTTTGAGGATGATACGAATATGGATGCGGCGATGGTAAAGGTATCCGCCGCAGTAAACCAGGCGGAACTGCCGGAGACGGCGGGCGAGCCGATGATCATGCAGATTTCCGCAGATATGATGGCAACCATGATGACAAGCGTGGATTACGAGGGAAAAAGCGGCTACGATCTGTCCAAATTTGTAGAGGATAACATTATTCCGGAGCTGCAGCGCCAGGATGGCGTCGCAAGTGTGGATGCTGCCGGGATGGTGGAAAAATCGATCGAGGTAAAACTTGATCAGGATAAAATTGATGATATCAATACAAAAATCTTAGAAAAGACGAATAAAACGCTTGCCAAGGCGAAAAAGAAGCTGGATCAGGCAGAGCAGAAGCTAAACGATGGAAAAGAAAAACTGTCCAGACAGCAGGACAAACTAAAATCCCAGCAGGATAAGCAGTCAGGGGAGCTGGCAAAGTTTAGCAAAATGATGAATGAAGCGATCGCGACAAAACAGGCGCAGACTTCAGAGCTTACCAGCCTGCGGGCAAACCGGTCTGCATTAAAGACAGAGAAAAAAGCCTATCAGGATAAAATAGTCCCCGCCTACCAGCAGATGAACAAGATGTTTGAAACCCTCCAGCAAAGTTTTAAGGAGGGGGAGAAGGCTTATCAGGGGATTTATCAGACTGTTTATCAGCAGGTACTCATTGCAGCGATACA
>CANQCD010000080.1 GCA_947589455.1 uncultured Lachnospiraceae bacterium
TGTACTTTGCGCACTACCATCGCTTTGATATTCAGCAATCCGTACGGCGATGGGATCTCAAGGAACACACCATCCTCTAGATTAAATTTTGTATCGGAGTAAAAACCGACCCCATTGTCGCTCACATCTTTTAACATCCCTTTTACGAGGATCGCCTGCGATATCAGGGCGATAAACTCCTGCGTCTGCGTCTGTCCCGGCGCCAGCCTCGGGATATCTGCGTATTTTTTTGCCTCGCCCGGTATCTGGTAATACCCCAGCATCAATTCCTCCGTCAATTTCACGCGGTATGCATTTCTCCGGTTTGACGTCCTGCCGGCGTCGCGGATCACAAAATAATGCACCGGCATATCTTCTATCTTGGCTAAACCCGCCTCTACGTGATTCCACTCCCACATTACCTCCTGGTCGCGGTACAAAAGACGGATATGATCTGTCTCCTCGAATTTAAAATACCGACCGGTGCTCGATGTGATCGCCGAAACACAGACACGCTTCTGGTTCGTGTCTTCCACCTTGCTGACCAGGCGGTATCGGTAATCATCCCGTTCTACAAAAATCTCCAGGGTTTTCCCCAAAGGAATATTCTCAAGAAGCATTGCGCATTACCTCCCCCATCTTCTCTATATTTTTCCCAATATTGCCACGAAAGACAGCCGTCCCCGCCACTGCGATATCTACGCCGCGGGAAACGATCTCGCGTACATTTTCCATACAAATCCCCCCATCCATTTCTATATTATAACATAAATTCTCTTGTTTTCGATACTCTTTTAAAAAATCAACTTTTTTTAATGTATCCGGCATAAATTCCTGCCCGCCAAAACCGGGATGGACGCTCATGACTAACGCCATATCCGCTATATCGAGATAGGGGACCAGCTTTTCCGCGGGCGTTTCCGGATTTAATGCGATCCCGCACTTTACTTTATGCAGGGAAATCTCTTCCAATGTCTCCCGCAGATGCTTACACGCCTCAATATGGACCGTGACGGAGTCGGCTCCGCACCGGACAAAGTCGGCAATATAACGGATCGGCTCCTGCACCATAAGGTGTACGTCAAAAAACAGCTTTGAATTTTTCCGGATAGAGGAAACCAATGGCATCCCAAAAGAAATCGACGGCACAAATACCCCATCCATCACATCGACATGCAGTATCTCTATGCCGCAGCGTTCCAGTTCCTGAATCTGTTGTCCCAGACAGTTAAAATCTGCCGCCAAAATAGAAGGTGCGATCTGGCTCATGGTACTTCCTTTCTGCTGTTGCTGTTCACAATCAATCTTAATATTTTCGCCGGGACGCCAGTTCCTCATAAAACTGCCGGTAATTCTCATAACGCCCCTCCGGGATCCTGCCTTCCTGCAGCGCCTGTTTCACACTGCAGTCCGGCTCATGGATATGGACGCAGCCCTGAAAACGGCACTGGTCTTCATACGGCTTAAACTCCGGATAATACCTTTTTAGCTCTTCCCCCTCTAATTCCGGCAGGCTCAGCGCAGTAAATCCGGGCGTGTCCATCACGTAAGTCTCCTCCCCCAGATAAAACAATTCGGAATGCCTTGTCGTATGCTTCCCCCGCTTGATCTTATCGCTGATCTCGCCGATCTCCATATTGGCCTCTGGAAACAGGGTATTCATCACGGAAGATTTTCCCACGCCGGACGGGCCTGCAAACACAGTGGTCTTTCCCTCCAGGATTTGATGCAGCCGATCCATCCCCTCGCCGGAGACGGCGCTTATCATACAGACTGGATACCCCGCTGAACGATAGGCGGTAAAAAGCGTCTCCATCTCGTCTCTCTGCCCCTCGTCCGACTTGTTAAAGCAGATGCAAACAGGGAGATCCTGCGTCTCCATCGTAAGCAGAAAACGGTCTAACAGGTTCCGGTTCGGTTTGGGAAAGGACACGGCAAAGATCACGGCCGCCTGGTCTACATTTGCCACGGACGGACGGATCAGCCTGTTTTTCCTCTCCAAAATTTCTTCCAGGTTTCCTGTTTTCTTTTCTTCATCCAGAAATTCCACTATGACGTCGTCGCCGACCAGCGGCTTAATATTCCGGTTGCGGAAAATTCCTTTTGCCTTGCATTCCAATATCCCTGTCCCTGGCACATGGACATAATAAAACCCTGCGATCCCGCGAATAATCTTTCCACGCATTACTTTGCAACCCTGGTAAACTCAATATTGTAGGAACCTTCTAACATATCGTCTCCCTTGCTCATCGTGATCACGCCGTTATTTTCACTCCACCCCTTGATCTCAAAGCGCTTTGGAAAATCACTGTAACCCAATGTCCCGGAATAAACCGTCCGCGACTTGCCGTCCTGCGTCAGGATCAGCTTGATCAATGCCGATTCATCCTCGTACTCAAACGGGTTTGCGCTGATCGTGATCGTGCCCACATAATCGTATTCCTGTTCTTTCGTCGGCTTTGGCGTTGCCTTCTGTTCCGGTCCGAGGCTGACAGTATATTCTATCACGGTATTTTCCTCCACCTTCGTCCCTCTCTTGACAGACTGCGCCGTCACCACATCTTTTGCATATTTCTCAGAATAGATATATTTCACAGCTTTTCCCGACAATCCGGCGTCAGCTAACAGCTCCTCCGCCACATCTTTGCCGCTTCCTATGATGTTCGGGACTTTGACTGTATTGTCTTCCGACCCCTTGCTGATGATCAGCGTCACCGAAGAATTTTTCTTTACGCTCGAGCCTGCCGCCGGGTTCGTGCCGCATACTTTGCCTGCCTCGATAGACGTGCTGTACTGCTCTGTCCGTCCCGCGACAGTCAGCCCCGCTTCTTCTATAAGCTGCACTGCCTCTGATTCTGTGCGGTTCTCAACGGAAGGAACGGAGACTTCGCTCTCTCCCTGGCTGTAACGGATCGTGACCAGGCTGTATTCCTCAACTTCTTTGCCGGCCTCCGGCTCCTGCCCTAACACTTCGTTTGCTTCTTTGTCTGAATCTTCCGGCTGCAACCGGTATTTCAGCCCGGCGTCCTCTAACATCTGCTCTGCGTCTTCTAAGCTGGAACCTACGATATCAGGTACCTTGACCATCTTGATGTCCTCTGCTGTCGGCTCAATCGATGCAGAAGCTGTCGGCTCTTCACTGCTAACGTCCGTACTGCTGCTGCCACCCCACCAGCCGGCAACCCGGCCAATGATCAACAGGATCACTACTACGATGATCACAGCGACAATACCGCTGCATATTTTTAAGATCCTCTCCAGCTTTGGATCCAGCGCTTCCTCGTTTAGCAGCTGCTCCGGCGGTTCCGGAGGAAGCTCCCTCTCCTGCTCCGCCCGTCCCGGCGCGTCTTTCTTCTTTACGGCGCGCACTTCATCGTCCGTAAGTTTGATCGTCGGCGAGTTTTCCAGACCATCTGACAGGACGACATAGTCGCCATCCGGCTCTGAGACAGCCCTGCGCAGATCCATGATCAGGGCAGCTGCGCTCGCATAGCGCATATCCGGCTTTTTCTGCATACATTTCTGCACGATCCTTGAGAGGCTGCGTGGAATGGACGGATCTGCCTCTTCCAGCGTGACAGCCTCATCATGGACATGGGCGTATGCCACTGCTACCGTGCTGTCCCCCTCAAACGGGACACGGCCGGAAAGCATCTCATACATTGTTACGCCGAGCGAGTAGATATCGCTCTTCTCATCACTGTAACCGCCTCTTGCCTGCTCTGGGCTGATATAATGGACTGAGCCCATCGCATTGGATGTAATCGTATTTGACGTCGCCGCCTTGGCAATGCCAAAATCTGTCACTTTCACCTTGCCTTCTTTTGAGATAATGATATTCTGCGGCTTGATATCCCGGTGAATGATATGATTTTTATGTGCTTCTTCAATTCCCTGGGCAATCTGGATGCCAATGCCGATCGCCTCATTTAACTCAAGCTTTCCCTTACTCTCAATAAACCGCTTCAGCGTGATCCCCTCTACCAATTCCATAACGATGTAATAGAGATTATCATCCTCCCCGACGTCATATACATTTACCACATTCGGGTGGGACAGCCCCGCCACTGACTGCGCTTCCGCACGGAACTTTGAAACAAATTTAGCGTCGTTACTGTATTCCTGCTTCAGTACCTTGATCGCCACGTTCCGGTTCAGGCGAAGGTCTTTTGCGTTGTACACATCCGCCATCCCGCCGGTTCCCACTTTATCGATGATCTCATACCGTTCGCTTATTAACATTCCTGGGTTAATCATATTTTCCTCCATTCTCCCATCGGGACAATACTGCCGTCTCCTGCCGCAGGCAGGCTGCCGTTTTGTCAGATCTCTATCAGTATCACAGTAATATTATCGTCCCCACCGTTTTCGTTTGCCTTGTCAACCAACATGCCGCCTGCTTCTTCGACATTCTTTGCATGTCTGATGATGTAATCCATGTCGTCGTCATCCAGCATGTTTGACAGGCCGTCGCTGCACAGCAATATCATATCGCCCTTTTGTACATCCAATTCAAAGAAATCCGCACTGACCTGCTCATCCGTTCCCAGCGCCCTGGTGATAATATTTTTCTGTGGATGCACGCGCGCTTCCCTCTCTGTGAGATTCCCCTGTTTGACTAATTCTTCTACCAGCGAGTGGTCGTCTGTCACACGCTGCATCCTGTCTCTTAAAAGATACAGCCGGGAATCGCCGATATTGGCGACATACATTGTCTGCCCCTGTATGGTACATCCGACCATAGTCGTGCCCATACCCTCATATTCTATATTCGTCTTTGCCGCCTGATATACGGCATAATTCGCTTTTGCAACCGCCTCTTCAAAAATCGTGACCGGTGTCTGATGTACGGAATCCCCAATGGACCTTACCATATTTTCAATGCACATCCTGGAAGCCTGGTCGCCCGCTTTATGTCCTCCCATTCCATCTGCAACAATAAACAGATTTTGGAAACTACCCACTGCATCCTGACTGCAATATAAGAAATCCTGATTCATGCTGCGCTTACGCCCTACATCAGTTTTCGCAAATGCTTTCATGTAGTTTCCCTCCTTTGTTCTTATTTCGTAATTGTCCGCAGGCAGCGTCAATATCTCTGCCCAGTTCTCTTCTAATAGTAACATCTATCAAATTTTTTTCAAGAGTTAATTTGAATTTCTCCACCCTGTCGCGGCTGGAACGCCGTCCCATCCTGCCTTCCACCGCATTGAGCGGAATCAGGTTTACATGGCAGTTCATCCCCCGCAAAAGTTCCGCCAGTTTTTGCGCCTGCCTGGGCGAATCGTTTTTTCCGTCCACCATGCTGTACTCAAACGTGATCCTTCTTCCGGTCTGCTCCAGATACCGCCTGCACGCATCCATGATCTGTCCGATGGAATACCGTTGCGCCACTGGCATCATCTCCCGGCGCAGCCCGTCGTCCGGCGCATGGAGCGAAACCGCCAGCGTGATAGTCAGCCGTTCTTTTGCCAGCGCATCTATCTTTTCCACCAGCCCGCAGGTTGACAGGGTGATATTTCTCTGGCTGATATGAAGCCCGTGTTCGTCAGAAAGCATCCGGATAAATTTTACCACATTGTCAAAATTATCCAGAGGCTCCCCGATCCCCATCAAGATAACATGGGAAACCCGCTCCCCTGTCGTTCTCTGGATCTCATAGATCTGGTCTAGCATCTCTGACGGAGTTAGGCTCCTGATCAGCCCGCCGACAGTTGAGGCGCAGAAACGGCAGCCCATCCGGCAGCCCGCCTGCGTTGAGATGCACACGCTGTTTCCGTGATGATATTTCATCAAAACGCTCTCCACGCGGTTTCCGTCATTTAACTCCATCAGGAATTTGGCGGTGCCGTCAGAAGAGATTTGCCTCTGCACGGCGCGCGCACTGCGGATACAGAATCTGCTTTCTAACTGCGTGCGAAATTCCTTAGAAAGGTTCGTCATCTCCTCAAAATCTGTCACAAGGTTTTTGTGAAGCCACTGGTATATCTGCCTGGCTCGGAAACTCTTCTGCCCCAGGCTCTGTATCACGCTGTCCAGTTCTCCGTAATCCATACTCTTGATATCCGTCTTTTGCTCTGTTTTGCCTTTTTCTTCTGTCAAATTATCACCATCCTGCTATTTTTCAAAACATGCCACAAAAAATCCGTCTGTCCCCGCCATGCCGGGCAGCAGCTGAATCCATCCTCTCTCTCCTGTCCGCCCCCGCAAGGCGGGCGGGAGGTCTTTTTCGATTGATACCGGGGTAAATCCCAATGCTTTTTTCAGCCATTCCGCATTTTTTTCGTTTTCCTCCCGGTGCACTGTGCATGTACTGTACACCAGCCTTCCCCCCGGTTTCACATAAGCCGCCGCCACTGTGAGGATTTTTCTCTGCAGCTCTGCCAGGGCTGCAACGTCTTCTTTTGCCGTCTTATATTTAATATCGCATTTATTTCCGATAACGCCAAGGCCGGAACACGGCAGGTCGGCGATCAGCACATCGGCGCTCTCTTCCCATTCCCGCCGGTGAACCAATGCGTCATGGACTATCACGTCCACGCCAGAGACGCCTGACCGCCGCACATTTTCTCTGATGCGCCGCGCCCTGCTCTCCGAGATATCTGCTGCGACCACTCTCCCGCTCCCTGCCAGGATATCCGCCGCGTGCAGCGCTTTGCCGCCCGGCGCGCTGCAGATATCAAGCACGGTATCTCCCGGCCGGACGCCCGCCACTGCGCCCACCAGCATAGAACTCTCGTCCTGGATCTGAAACATCCCCTGCCGGAAAGCGGACAGCTTCTCTATGGAATCATATCCGGAAATGTGCAGCGCAAAGTCAAAGAGCCTTCCGGACGTTACGGAGACGCCTTCTTTTTCCAACGCCCGCCTTAGCTCTTCCGGCTGGCATTTGCTCTTCATGCAGCGCACAGACACCTCTTTGGGCTTTTCGAAAAATGCCTTTAAGATTTCTTCTGTCTGCTCTTCCCCATACTGCTCCAGAAAATCGTTTACGATCCATTCCGGCATGGAATAACGTACCCTGAGATAATCGAGAAGATCGTTTTCCTTTTCTGGATAGGAAATGGCGCCCTTTCCCCGCGCCACTGCGCGCAGAACGCCGTTTACAAAACCTTTCAGTCTGTAAAACCCGCGCTTTGCGGCAAGCTTGACCGCCTCATTGCACACCGCGGCGTCCGGGACGGAATCCATATATAAGATCTGATAGACGCCAAGCCGCAAGATCCCGCGGATGGCGGGTCGCATTTTCTCTACACGGACTTTTGAAAAACGGCCGATCACATAATCAATCTCAATACACCGCTCTACCGCCCCGCAGACCAGACACATGAGAAAACTCCTGCTGCGCTTGTCCAGCGTATGGTTCTCAAATGCGTCATGCAAAGCTCTGTCGCAAAAGGCGTCCTCTTCCATGATCTCTAAAAAGATATCGAATGCCAGCTCCCTGATATCTGCCGGCTTTTTCTGCTGTGCCATCTTAATCCTCATCTATCTTTTTTTCTGCGGTGAGCACCGTCTGTTCTTTCATCTGGTATCCTCTTAAAAAGTCTGCGCACTCCATCCGCTTCTTGCCCTCTAGCTGCACGGAGACGATCCGCAAAAGCCCTTCTCCTGTCTGAACCAGAAATGAGTCTTTTTCTACCCGCACTACAGCGCCCGGCAAAGCGTCCGCGCTCTCTTTCGCACCGGTACTTTCCACTTCCGCCTCCCAGATCTTTAGCATCTTCCCATCCAGATAGCAATAGGCGCTCGGCCACGGATTTAAGCCGCGGATCAGCCGCTCGATCTCCGCCGCCGGCCTGGAAAAATCGATTTTCCCTGTGGCCTTTGATAACATCTTGGCATACGTATATTCTTCGCCCTGCGGCTCCGGATGCAGCGTCCCATCTTCGATCGACTGGAGTACCTGCAGGATCATCGGCCCTCCGAGCTTTGACAGTTTTTCAAACAGGCTGCCCCCTGTCTCTTTTGGCTCTATCCTGCATTTCGTGACAAGAAGGATATCCCCGGTGTCCACTCCCTCATCCATCTGCTGAACCGTCACGCCGGTTTCTTCCTCTCCCTGGATGATGGCCCACTGGATTGGCGCCGCGCCGCGCAGCTTCGGAAGAAGGGAAGCATGGGCGTTGATGCAGCCATATTGCGGCGCTTCCAGAATCTCCTGCGATAAAATCTGTCCAAATGCAACAACGACGATAATGTCCGGCCCTAAACTGCGCACCGTATGGATAAACACTTCGTCTTGCAGCCGCTGCGGCTGAAAAATCGGAATCTTTGCTCTCACCGCCAGCTCTTTGACAGGGGAAGCCTGCAGCTGCCCGCTCCTGCCCTTTGGCTTATCCGGCTGTGTCACAACGCCGACTACCTCATGCCTGCTGTCAAGCAGCGCCTGTAACGCAGGCACCGCAAAATCAGGCGTTCCCATAAATAACACTCTCAAATTTACCCCTCCTCTTCCTGTGTAACATTCATGAGCTCTCCCTCTACTCTTGACACATACAGCTCGCCAGACAAATGGTCGATCTCATGCTGCAGCGCCCTCGCTAAAAGCCCTTCTCCTTCTATGGTAATTTCTTCCATATTTTCATCGCACGCCTTGACCTTCACATAATTCGCCCTCGTCACGATCCCCGCTTTTCCCGGGACGCTCAAACACCCCTCCTGTCCGGTCTGCTCTCCGGATGACGCAACGATCTCCGGATTGATCAATATGATCGGCTGGTTCGCTTCCTCCGAAACGTCAATCACTACGATCTGTTTTAAAACTCCTACCTGCGGGGCTGCGAGCCCAACTCCCTGCGCATGGTACATTGTCTCGAGCATATCATCGATCAATTCCCGGTAGCGGGGTTTTAGCTCCGTAACTTTACGGCATTTTTTTGTTAATATTTCATCTCCCATGATTCGTATGATTCTTAAAGCCATATTTCTCCTCATTTCTGTGCTGCTTTTTACTATACCGGAAGCCGCCCTGTGCAAGACCTGTACCCAAAACGGAACAGGAAGCCCATCCAGTTTTTTACTATACAGGAAAACGCCCTGTGCAAGGCCTGTACCCAAAACGGAACAGGAAGCCCATCCAGTTTTTTACCATGCCGGAAGCCGCCCTGTGCAAGACAGCACACTTTCACAGAACGCTTCTGCATCCCCATGTCCCTGGGAATGTCAGGGATTAAAATCAAAAACCAGCCTGCAGTCCCGAAACAGTTCCTCCTGTCTCATAAACTGCTCAAATCGATCTTTGATATCGCAAAGAAGCTGATAATTTTCTGATTTTATGTATAACACGCGGCGGTATTTATTTTTTATTTTTGCAACTGCCGCATCGGTCGGCCCGAGTACCTGAATCCCCGCAAATCCCGCTGTCTGTTCTTTTAACCGGACAGACAGGCCGGCGGCTTTTTCCTGCTTTTCAGAAAACACCATTACTTCTAGTATATTGGAAATCGGCGGATAATGCAACATTTGGCGCACAGCAATTTCCTGACGGTAAAAAGCCGCATAGTCCTGTGCAGCCGCACAAGTAATACTGTAATGCTCCGGCTGATACGTCTGAAAGACCACTTCTCCTGCATCCACGCCCCTGCCTGCGCGCCCCGCCGCCTGCGCAAGCAGGGCAAACGTGCGCTCCGCGCTGCGGTAATCCCCCGTATTTAACGACAGGTCGGCGGCAAGCGCCCCCACTAATGTCACCTTTGGAAAATCATGTCCTTTTACGATCATCTGGGTGCCTACCAGGATATCCGCTCTGCCTTCGGCAAACTCCTGCAAGATCCTGCCGTGTCCTTCCTTCCCGGAAGTCGTATCCGCATCCATCCGAAGAACCGACGCCCCCGGAAATTCTCTGTGGATCCGCTGTACTACCTGCTGCGTCCCCAGCCCGAAGGTGCCGATATATTTTGAGCCGCACTCCGGACAGACGGAAGGCATAGGCTTTGTACTGCCGCAGTAATGGCATTTTAGCAGATTGACTTTTCCCTGATATTCATGCGCTTTCATCGACACGGAACAGCTGTCGCATGACAGGACAAACCCACATTTTCTGCAGGAAACAAACCCGGCATAGCCCCGCCGGTTGATAAACAGGATCGTCTGTTGTTTCTTTTGGAGGCGGTCAAGCATCAGCGCTTTTAATTTCCTGCTAAAAACAGAATAATTGCCGGCTGCCAGTTCTTCCCGCAGGTCAACAACAGAAACTTTGGGAATTGTCGCGCCGCCCGCCCGCTCTTCCAGCGTAAACAACGTATACTCTCCTGTCCCGCAGCGGTAATATGCCTCGAGGGACGGCGTTGCCGAGCCCATCACTACGCTTGCGCCAAGCATCTTCCCCCTCTGGACGGCAACTTCCCTGGCATGGTATTTCGGCGGGGTCTCGCTCCGATAACTCGTCTCGTGTTCTTCGTCGATCACGATCAGCCCCAGTTTTTCAAACGGCGTAAACAGTGCGGAGCGAGGTCCGATCATAATATTTATCTCGCCCTTTT
The DNA here is from genome assembly GCA_947589455.1 of uncultured Lachnospiraceae bacterium. Taxonomy (GTDB): domain Bacteria; phylum Bacillota; class Clostridia; order Lachnospirales; family Lachnospiraceae; genus Butyribacter. The sequence goes on from CANQCD010000080.1 coordinate 10,464, forward strand.
TGGCACGCTCAAACTGGTCATAGCGCTCTCCTGCCGACAGCCGGGAATGCAGGAAGGAGACGGTTTCTCCAAAACGCGCCTGAAACCTGCCCACCATCTGAAATGTCAGCGCAATCTCCGGTATCAGTAAGATTGCCTGCCTGCCAGACTGTAACACAAAGTCGATCAGATCCATATAGACTTCTGTCTTCCCGCTCCCGGTAACGCCGTGGATCAGATATTCTTTCCGAATCCCTTTCTCGTAATCTCTGCAGAAGCAGTCAACGATCTGCTGCTGCCGGCTGTTTAGCTTCTTTTTCTCACCGCCCGGCATGGCGGACGGCACAGGATTTCGGTACATCCGGCTGGAAACTACTTTTAACAGCCCCTGCCCCTCTAAGTCTTTTACTGTCGCGGCGGTCACATGGCACGCGCGAAGCGTCTCTGAGTAATCCACTCCGCCGCTAAATGGCTCCGCCTCCAAAACAGCCTCCGCCAGCCGCAGCCTGGCTGTATTATGCTTCCTTTCAAACAGCTCCTTTTTTTTCTCCCACACCTCTTTTCCCGCCGCCGGAAAAATCCTGCGCTCAAGTTTTTCTCTGACTTCTCTTTTTACCGGCAACACCGCCTTGATCGCATCGTTCATTGTCGCGCCATAATTCTGTTTGATCCAATAAGCAAGGGAAAGCAGGTGTGATTCTGCCACCACTCCCTGCTTTACCACCTGCGCAATGCTTTTTGTCCTCTCCGGGTCAAAT
>CANQCD010000081.1 GCA_947589455.1 uncultured Lachnospiraceae bacterium
ATCCGAACCCTCCTTATCTTTTCCATCCGGCTTCGGAGTTTCCATCCTGATATCCGTCGTGACCTCTTTTCCCTGTCTGTCCTTTTTCCCATCTTGTTTTGTCTGGTTTCGGGGGGCTGCCGTCGGCGACGGCTGCCCGGCGCCGTCCTCCCTGCCGTTTACCACTATGTTAAAGGTACTGTAGGATACGGACATCTTTGTGTCAGAGCCATCGTCTGCGATTACATTATATGGTTTTTTCAGACCGATGGAACAGCTCCCGACCTTCCTTGCCCGGAATTTGATCGAATATTTGATCGTTGTGGCGCTTGTCTCCCTTTCCATGTCGGACACCTGAAATTCATCGTCATTTCCGTGGACAACGCTTCCTCCCGTCACAAACTGGATGTAGCGGTTATCATAAGAAAAATACCCTTCAAAACCCTTGATTGCCTCTGGAGACTGCACTGTTATCACCAGATAGAAAACATCTCCCAGGACAACCGGGTTGTTTTTTGTCGTGACGTCTATATTGGCTCCCACAGCCGACGCCCTTTTTCCGCCAGCGGAAAAAGCCAAAAGAAAAATGCAGAAAAGCAGTATACAAAAAGGCAGGCTAATCCTTCCTCTCTTCGGAAAAATTACGTTTCTTTTCTGTATTTTTCTGCTTTCCCGCATTCTGTCCATCTCTTCTATACTATCCCGCGCTGCCCTGTTTTATGCAGGCGGTTCCTCCTCTTTTATTTTTCTTTCCGAGTGATCTTTACTTTATATTTCCGCACGGAGCCGCTCTCCGAAGTCACCTTGACGGTATATGTCTTTGTCCCTGTTTTGAGCTGTTTTTCCCCCGCCCCGCTCACCTTTGCCGTGCTGCTCACGCTGACAGCTACGATCGTCACGGACGTCACATTGTTTGCAACCGTCAGCTTATATGTCTTGCTCCCGTCGTCCCCCAGCTTAAATTTGCTGCTGAACGCATGGTTCTTTACATGGAACGATTTCAGGTAATTGTTTGGATTCGCCCCGCCGGATGGCACTTCGCAGGCATTCTCCGGCATCCCTTCATATACCGGGATAGAAAACGCCAGCGGCATCTCCGCTTTGTCTGTGCCATACGCTGCATTTGTCTTGGTCGCCTCACTGTTCGGCGCCTCAATATTGGCCATATACTGGTGGCTGTAACGGTTCTGGGACGTGACGTTAAACTTTTGCAGATATAACGTATTCTGTCCCGCATTGATATAGTTTTTCCCAATGTAGGACGCGCCGCCCACGATTGATTTGTAACGGTTATTCCACGGCCTTAAATAGGTATCCCCGGTGCTTGCCCATTTTAACCCATTGGCGATCGCGCCGCCCGAAGCAGTGCTGTGCGTAGCGCCAATATTATAAAAGTTATAGATTCCCTTATAACCGCTGACGTTGCCGGACACCGAACTGCTCATCATGGTAGAGCTTAAGACAACCTCCTGTTTCACACGGGAAGCAAGGTGGTACGGACTCACTTTGGAGTCCTCCGCCGCATCCATAAACGCCTTGGAATACAGAATCGTCTTTTCCGCGCCTGCGTCGTCATATGAAAACGATTCCTGATACATCGGCGTATTTTTTAATATGTTCTCCACGCCGGATTGACTGTGGAAATCTGACTGATATCCCAAATCCTCAAACTGGAAGATTCCCCGCTCATCCAGGAAATTTCTCGGATCCATGTAATATTGGATCGCCTTTTCTGACGCCGTGACCCAGCTGGAACCGTCAAATGGGATATAGGTATCTGTTTTCCAGTCATACGCCCCTTCTGCGTCTGATTTCCAATCCGGAGATTTGCTGTTTGTGATCAGGTTCAAGCCGACCGGGCTCTCTTTTTCAATCACAGTAGCCCATTTCAGCCCTGTGTCATACGGCGTAAATTTCCAATTCGGATACTTTCCATGCAGTTCCATCAGTCCGGGAAGATAGCTCTCTGGAAATCCCGCTTTTTTCAGCTGCTTTTTATATTCCGCATCCGATACAGGCGCCTGTGTCTCTTTCGGATTTTCCGATGGCTTCGGCGAAGCTGTCTCTTTTTTCTCTGCATTATCCTGCGCCGCCTCGTCCTTGACGATCTGTAAGAAGACTTCGGCGTCCTGCAGATAGCCCTTCACTGTCTTTCCGTTACACGCAGCCTTCACATATAAATATTTTTTGCCGGAGACGCTGCTCTGGCCTAAAATCGTCGCCTGGGACTTCTTTTTCAGCGCCGCCGCTTTCCCCGCCGCCTGAACTCTGGCGCTTCCGCCGGCTGTTTTTTTCAATACGGCTGTTTTCTCCAATGGCTTTATCACCGCCGGGAGGCCTTTCCAGCGCAATGTCTTTGGACAAAACATATCCCTTGCGCGTCTTATTTTTGTATGTAAAAGAAACGTGATACCATTTTTCTGTTTTTTCCAGGCTTTCTGACAAGATTGTTACTTTCTGGTCTCTTGCTAATTTAACGGCGCTGCCGCCGACTTTTAGCCTGGCAGCCCCTGCCGACGCTTTTTTCCTCACGGCACAGCCCTTGCTTCCCGCCAGCCCATCGGCCCCACAGTAGACAGAACCTGTCTGTACGCGGATATAAGCGCTGTTGACATAGCCTTTCACCGTTTTCCCGTTCTGTTTAAATTTGATGTGATACCATCCGCCGTTTACCCCGACGATCGTTACTTTCATGCCGTTGGACAATGTGACCCCGGTGCCCCCGGACGTCGCTTTTTTATAGTTTGTTCCCGGACCGGTCCGCACATTTAACATTCCTTCTACTTTGACCGTCCCGATGGCGGAGGCGCTTGCCGCCTCTTGTCCTCTGCTGCCTGCCGACCAGAAAAACACTGCCGCCAGGAGCACAATCCCCATCGATAACAAAAGTAATTTTCTGCCTCTCATCACAACACGCTCCTTATTTTAGAAATTCTCTCAGCTCATCCGGGCTAAAGTAATAATGCGAACCGCAGAAGTGGCAGTTTACCTCAATCGGCTCCCCGGCATCTATCATTTCCTGCAAATCTTTTCTGCCCACGCTTGCCACAGCGCGCGAAACGCGCTCCTTAGAACAGTCGCAGGCGTATTTTGCCGGTATGTTTTCTAATATCTCTACGGAAAGCCCGCCCATCAGATGCCGGATCATATCCTCCGGCGACATTCCCTGTTCTAACAGTTCCGTTACGGAATGTGTCTCTGACAGCGTTTTTTCTACCTGTGCGATCACGCTCTCCTCCGCATATGGCATAACCTGGATAATAAACCCTCCCGCCTGCTTTACATGGTTTTCCTTGTCCAGCAAAACACCAAGCCCGACAGAAGAAGGGATTTGTTCAGATGTAGCAAAATAATATGTCAAATCTTCGGCAATCTCCCCTGACACGAGATCCGTCCGCCCATTATATGGCTCTCTCATCCCGATATCTCGGATCACATTCAAAAATCCCGGTCCAACTGCCCCCGCGACGTCCAGCTTCCCCTTGTCATTCGGCGGCAGGATCACCACCGGCTCTTTGACATACCCCTTGACATTGGCTTTTGAATCTGCGGTAACTGTCAGCCCGCCAATCGGTCCGCCGCACTGGATCTGCAGAGTCAGGACATCGTCCTCCCCTTTCATCATACTTCCCATCATGCTCCCGGCTGTCAAAAGGCGCCCCAGCGCCGCCGTCGCCACCGGGCTCGTGTTATGGATCTTTCTCCCCTCTTCCACCAGTTCCCTTGACGTAACCGCAAAAATACGCAGCTGATGATCCGCTGCTGTCGCCCTGGAAATATAATCCAAACTCATATCCAATTAACTCCTTGCTTTCTTTTTTCAATAGGCGTTTGCGAAACGTTCCTTTCATCCATGAGCACTGTGCAGCCCACACTTTTTTGAATCATTTCGCAATCACCTGTCTATTTTTTCTGTCCGGCAAAATAAACTCTCTCGCTGGACTCATCCGGTTCCTGTTCCCCAAAGGCCTCCCACATCCTGACATCCCGGAAACCTGCATGTCCCATCAGCCCGGCAACCCAGCTGGCAGGATACGCTTTTTGCCGGTGAATCTCCTGCGTGCGCCGAAACAGCCCCCGCCTCTGATCCGCCAATTCATACAACGTCAGATAATATTCGTTTAATCTCTCTTCCGCATGGTATTCATTTTCCCAGATAAAGCTGCAATCCTCCCTGTTTTCCGCTATTGTGCAGCTTCCAAGAATTTCTCTGTAAAAATATTCTGTCTTCATATCAAAAATAAATACACCGCCCGGCGCAAGGCAGGAAAACACTCTGCCAAACACCTGACGCAGCTCATCCTCGCTGCAAAGATAATTCATCCCGTCACACAGGCAGACAACAGCCTCCGCCTCTTGATGCAGCTCCAATTCCCTCATATCCTGGCATAACAGCAGAACATCTGCGCCGCATTTTTCTCTGGCGACACATAACATGTCCGGTGAAATATCAATGCCAACTGCCTGATATCCCGCTTCTGACAGCCTCCTTGTAATCTCGCCGGTGCCACATGCCAAATCTGCGACCATTCCGTCCTCCACATGGTATTGCAGCAGCAGCCGGTGCAGATAGCCAAACCAGTCGTCATAAGGAATATTGTCCATAAACCTGTCATAGACTGACGCAAATCCGCCATACATCCCATACTCTTCCATGCTCTGCCTCCAATGCCCTTTCCTGTCGCACGCCCTCTCCCACAGACGCCGGAAACGGCGTTATCTGCTCCTGGAATGATAGCGTACCTTGTCTTCATACATCTTTTCATCTGCCGCCTTGATAAATTCATCCAGGCTGATCTCTTTGCCCGGAACAGCGGAGACCCATCCAATACTGGCGCTTACTTTATACGGTTTCCCGGACTTTTCGTTGAATTTTTCCAGATACTGGTTTATCCTGTCGCAAAATGCGGAGGCGTCCTGCTCGGAGCCAATCTTTCCCGCAGCCACAAATTCATCGCCGCCGAAACGGGCGCAGGTCATCCCGGAAACAGAACAGTCTGTCAGCGCTTTCCCCACAGCAGAGATTGCCGTGTCGCCGTCCGCATGGCCATACGTGTCATTGATCTGCTTTAATCCGTTTAAGTCGACGGAGACGACTAATATCCTCTCCTGCCTGGAGATGCATTCCTCGTATACCGACGTCAGCCGCTGGTAAAACCCTCTCCGGTTAAAAAGCCCCGTCATCGGGTCATGGACGTATTTGATCTCAAGGCTGTTAATGATCGTCTGCTGCCGCTGGCGGATCTTGGTTGACTCCAGCGCATTGCTGATATTCATAAAAAACTGATAGGTATACGACATTTTCATCACATCCGCGTCGTATACCAGCGCCACATAACCAATCGTATGCTCTAACACATGGAGCGGCAAAAACATGACGTTATTTTCTTTCTCAAAAATTTCCGACAGATTCGGCAGCAGCAGCGCTGTGTTAAAATCCATGATCCCCAGCCACTGTCCGTCACACCGCGAAAGCATAATGTCCATTTTATTGGAATAACCCATCCGCTGAAAACCGGACTCCTCAATGATGTCTGCCAGTACCTCTTTCTCGATCAAAAAATCATCCACGATACACAGCCAGAATTTTCTGGTCAGGAAATCCCCACCATACTTCTGCATAATATCGGCAAAAAGCCCCTGAAAGGAGTCGTTGTCCGTCAAATCGGCAGTCATCTCGATCTGATCCCTGTTAAACCTGTCGTATTCGTCTAATTCCTCATACAACTCTCTTGCCAGCGCTGTATAAATGTTATTGCCCGGTATCTGACATCCGCACGACGCCCCATAAATGATCTTTGATTCGATAAAACTCTGCTCCGGCGGTTCTTTCTCATCAAAATACGTCGCCAGAATCTCAAATGCAGTGTGCGCCGTCTTGCTGAAATCGTGTTTTGCCGTTGTGATCGTAGGAAAATGCTCCATGATCTCTTTGATCCCGTCAAATCCCGTCACCGCAACATCCTCCGGTATGCGGTATCCCGCCATCGAAAGGTATTTGTACGCAGTGAGCGCCATCATATCGTTAGCGCAGACGATCGCATCGGGAAACGGCAGATCGCTGTCTATAAAATCTTTTATCACCTTTTCTGTCGGATTGCTCCAAAATTCACCGTAACCGATACGCCCTTCCTCGATCGGTATCCCATATTCCCCCAATACTTTTTTGTATACATCCAGACGGCTCTCGGAAAACGGATTATCCCGCATCCCCGCGATAAAATTGATCCGCTTATAGTGATGTACTTCCACCAGATGGCGGATGATCTCTTCCATCGCATAGCTATAGGAAAAATTGATGTTATAGCACCCTGCCATGTGATGGTCGATGGAAACAACCGGAAGAGAATGATGCTTTGCTTTTTCTACAATCTCTTTGCGGATAGTATCGTTCTTTATCGTCTCTGTAAGCATGATAATCCCATCCAGAAGATCATAATTCATCAGATGAAAGATATTTCCCTCTCCCAGATCATGTTTTCCAACTTCATACAGAGAGCTGAACGCATTAAAAAATAATATTTTATAATGAAATTCATTTGCATAATCACAAAAGGCTCTCCACAGGGCTTCATTGTAATTTGCATCAATACCTGCAGAACAAACTGCGATCCATTTTGTTTCTCTCTCAGGCAAAGTTAATGTACCCCCTTATTCACAATAAACATTATAATTCTCTCCAACTATATAGTATACTTCATTGTATTTTTATCTTCAAGCTTAATTTCACCATGAAATGACGATTTTCCTCTTTTTTTACACAATATTTTTCTGCTGTTTCCTATTTTCCAGAGATTACCTCTCCCTTTTCGAACATACGTACTTGCTTTGTCCGCAAAAAAGTGGTAGGATATACACGAACACAGGACGTCCACACTGGACGCAGTATCATACACAGACACAGGACGTCCGCACCGGACGCAGTATCATACACAGGAGCAGGCTGCCCGCACCGGGCATAGTATCTGGAAAGGAAACAGAACATGAGCAGACATAAGGAATTACAAAAATATATTAAGATCAGAGGAGCCAGCGAACACAACCTGAAGCATGTCGATATCGACATCCCGCGGGAACAGTTTGTCGTTATCACAGGACTGAGCGGTTCTGGCAAATCCTCTCTCGCCTTTGACACCATCTATGCCGAGGGACAGCGGCGTTATATGGAATCCCTCTCTTCCTATGCCAGGATGTTTTTAGGCAGAATGGAAAAACCCAATGTCGAAAGCATCGAAGGGCTTTCCCCTGCTATCTCCATCGACCAGAAATCGACAAACAGGAACCCGCGCTCCACTGTAGGGACTGTGACGGAAATCTACGACTATTTCCGTCTTCTGTTTGCCAGAGCCGGCGTCCCCCACTGCCCGAAATGTGGCAAGGAGATCAAAAAACAGACCGTAGACCAAATGGTAGATGAGATCATGTCCTACCAGACAGGCACCCGAATCCAGCTGCTTGCCCCTGTCGTGCGCGGACGTAAGGGCGAACATGTAAAAATATTAGAATCTGCGCGCAAAAGCGGATATGTGCGCGTTGTGATCGACGGCCATATATATGAGCTCTCCGAAGAGATCAAACTGGAAAAAAACAAAAAACATACGATTGAAATCCTGGTAGACCGTCTGGTCGTCAGGGAAGGGATTGAAAAACGCCTTTCTGACTCCATCGAAACTGTATTAAAGCTTTCTGACGGACTGATGACAATCGACATCCCCGGAAAAGAACAGATTAATTTCAGCCAGAGTTTCTCCTGTCCGGACTGCGGCATCAGCATCAACGAGATTGAACCGCGCAACTTTTCCTTTAACAACCCATTCGGCGCCTGCCCTGTCTGCCACGGCCTTGGTTTCAGCATGGAATTTTCAGAAGACCTGATCGTTCCGGACCCATCCAGGAGCATCCCGGACGGAGCGCTTGCCGTACCGGGCTGGCAGTCCGCCACCAATCCATCCAGCTATGGCCGTTCCATTCTGGATGCGATGGCAAAGGAATACGGCTTCGACTTAAACGTCCCCTACCAGGATTTATCCGCCGAGACCAAAAAATTAATCATGCACGGGACAGACGGAAGGACCGTGCGCGTCAAATATACCGGCCAGCGCGGCACCGGCGTTTACAACATCGCATTCGAAGGAGTCCTTCGCAATGTGGAAAGACGGTACCGCGAGACAAATTCCGACCTCAGCAAAAAAGAATACGAATCCTTCATGGAAATCATCCCGTGCACCGCATGTAAAGGCAAACGCTTAAAGCCTGAGATCCTTGCCGTCACGATCAGCGGGAAAAATATCGCAGAGATCACAGAGATATCTATCGGCGAGCTTGTAAACTTCATGGGATCCCTCGACCTGACAGAGCGCCAGCTTGCCATCGGCGAACTCGTCCTCCGCGAGATTAACGCAAGGCTGGGATTTTTGATGGACGTCGGCCTTGGCTATCTCTCTCTTGCCCGCAATGCCGGCTCCCTGTCCGGCGGCGAGGCGCAGCGCATCCGACTCGCCACGCAGATTGGCTCCGGCCTGGTGGGAGTCGCCTACATTCTGGACGAGCCCAGCATCGGCCTGCACCAGAGGGATAATGACAAATTACTCTCGACCCTCATCCGGCTGAAAAACCTCGGAAACACTCTTTTAGTCGTAGAACACGACGAAGACACGATGCTTGCAGCCGACCACATTATTGACGTCGGTCCCGGCGCCGGCATACACGGCGGCGAGATTGTCGCTGAGGGGACTGCCGAAGAGATCATGCAGAACGAAAACTCCATTACCGGGGCATACTTAAGCGGACGCATCCGGATTCCAATCCCGGAAAAGCGCAGAAAACCGACCGGATTTATCACAGTAAAGGGAGCTGCAGAAAACAACCTCAAAAAAATTGACGTAGATTTCCCACTGGGCGTTATGACCTGCGTCACCGGCGTATCTGGTTCCGGCAAAAGCTCGCTTGTCAACGAGATTCTGTATAAGAGCCTTGCCAGAAACTTAAACCACGCCCGCTGCATCCCAGGCAAGCACAAGGAGATCACCGGGCTGGAACAGCTCGATAAAGTAATCGCGATCGACCAGTCCCCGATCGGGCGTACGCCCCGCTCGAATCCCGCCACCTACACCGGCGTGTTTGACTTGATCCGCGATTTATTCGCCGCCACCCCGGACGCCAAGGCAAAAGGATATAAGAAAGGCCGTTTCAGCTTTAACGCAAAAGGAGGACGCTGCGAGGCTTGCAGCGGCGACGGGATCAACAAGATCGAGATGAATTTCCTGCCTGATATCTATATCCCCTGCGAAGTCTGCCACGGCAAACGGTATAACAGAGATACGCTGGATATCAAATATAAAGGGAAAAATATTGCGGATGTTTTAGATATGACGGTAGAGGAGGCGCTGTCCTTCTTTGACGCGCTCCCAAATATCCGCCGCAAGATTGAAACTCTGCACGATGTAGGCCTCTCCTATATCAAACTGGGACAGCCCTCCACCACGCTGTCCGGCGGCGAGGCACAGCGCATCAAACTGGCGACAGAATTGAGCAAACGGAGCACAGGAAGGACATTTTATGTGCTGGACGAGCCGACAACCGGACTGCACTTTGCCGACGTCCATAAACTGATCACTATCCTGCACCGCCTTGCCGAAAGCGGAAACACCGTCGTCGTTATCGAGCACAACCTGGACGTTATCAAAACAGCAGATTACATTATCGACATCGGTCCGGAGGGCGGCGATCTGGGCGGTACCATTGTCGCCACAGGCACGCCGGAACAGCTTGCCAGAAAGAAAAAATCCTACACCGGGCAATATATCAAAAAAATGTTAGACAAGGCAAAAAAATAACAGATTGGACAAGAGCAACAGATCAGGAGGAATCTTAATGGAGAAAAAAAAATATTCTTTTTTTGCAATGCTGGCGCGCATGAAATATATTGAACGCTGGGCGTTAATGCGCAATTCCGCCAAAGAAAATATCAGCGAGCATTCCCTGGAAGTAGCAATGATCGCCCATGCGCTCGCCCTTCTCGGCAACAAACGCCTCGGAAAACAATATAACCCGGAGCATATCGCCATGCTTGGAATCTACCACGACTGTACAGAAATTTTAACCGGCGATATGCCAACTCCGATCAAATACGAGAATCCGGAAATCCAGGCCGCCTATAAACAAATTGAGAAGGTTGCCGCCTACCGCCTTTTAAATATGCTGCCGGACGATCTGCGCCCCGATTATGAGCCTTATTTTATCGAATCACCAGAAGAAAGTGAGGCGCGCCTCTTAGTCAAAGCGGCGGATAAAATATCGGCGCTGATCAAATGCATTGAAGAAGAAACAGCCGGGAACCAGGAATTTCGCAGCGCCAGAGAAACAATCCATACCTTTCTCAAAAACATGCAGTGCCCGGAAGCCGACCTGTTCCTTCAGGAATTTTTGCCATTGTATAACCTTACATTAGATGAATTGAACAAGAAACCGTAAAGCCACCTTTTAAAACCCTTTGCGGAGCTCTTCTGCCGCGGATTGCACAGAATCATCCATCAAAAGATGTAATGTCATCTTTTAAAACCCTTTGCGGAACTCTTCTGCCACGGATTGCACAAGAATCATCCATCAAAAGATGTAATATCACCTTTTAAAATCCTTTGCGGAGCTCTTCCGCCACCGCAGCGATATCAACATCCACCGGATCGCCAAATTTCATCGTGACGCTGTCGCCCTGATAACGTGGGATCAGATGCATGTGAAAATGGAACACCGTCTGCCCCGCCGTCTCACCGTTATTCTGCAAAAGATTCAGTCCATCGCAGTGCAGGACTTCCTGCAGCACAGCGCTGCACTTTTTTGCCGCCGGGATCAGATGGCTGCAATATTCATCTGGCAGCTCATACAGATTTGCGGCATGTGTTTTGGCCAGCATAATACAATGCCCTTTTGTCGCCGGGCTCAAATCCATGATCACCTTGAAATAATCATCTTCGTAGATCGTATTCATCGGGATCTCGCCGCTTACCAGTTTACAGAAGATGCAGTTATCGTCTTTTTTTCTATCCATAAAATTCCTCCTTTTATTGTGAATAGTCTCTCGGATTCTCCAGCCCCTATTTCTGCGGTTCTCAAATCCTATTTTATAAAAATTCCCCCACTTTTT
>CANQCD010000082.1 GCA_947589455.1 uncultured Lachnospiraceae bacterium
GGTCAAATTTGGGCGTCTGGGAAAGCCCGATAATAAAACCATTTACCTGGCGGTCATACCTGCCAAACGGAATCACTACCTGGGCGCCCACTACGGCCTCAGACTCTAAATGTTCCGGCACAAGATACTGAAATGGCCGGTCTAAATTTTTTACTGAAATATCTACGATGATATCTGCAAAAACCATGTTTCTTCTGTCTCTTCCTTCCAATCCGCGCCTATTTGATAAAGTTTCCGTCCTTTACCACATTTTCTACCAGTTCTCTCTCATCCATATGGTATTTTTTTCCTTTGATCTCCTGATAATCCTCATGTCCTTTTCCGGCAAGTACAATGACGTCTCCCTCTCTGGCATGTTCAATCGCATAACGGATTGCCTCCTGCCTGTCTGTGATCGTCACAAATTCTCCCTCTGCGCGCTTCACTCCGGTCACGATATCTTCTATTATGGCCTCCGGCTCTTCGTGGCGCGGATTATCCGACGTCACAATCGTAAAATCCGCCAGCCTGGAAGATACTTCCCCCATCTCAAAACGTCTGTCCCGGGAACGGTTCCCGCCGCACCCAAACAGGCAGACAAGCCGCTTGGGATGATATTCCCGCAGCGTCCCCAAAAGGCTCTTTAAACTCATTGCATTATGGGCGTAATCTATCATCAGCGTAAACTTAGAAGATACCGGCAGGATTTCTACCCTCCCTTTCACGCGAATCTGCGCCAGCGAGGATAGGATTTTGTCCTTCTCCACGCCAAAATGCCTGCAGATCGAGATCGCCGCCAGAGAATTGTAAATGCTGAACCTGCCCGGAATGTCAATCTCGACGTCCATGTCCAAAAGTCCTTTTATGTGGCAGGCAACCCCCAGTGCGCCGCCCTTGTCAAGAAGATGTACGTTTTCTGCGGCCAGGTCTGCATCCGGTGAAAATCCGTATGTCTCAACCTCGCAGGTATGCCCCTTTAAGACTTCCTGCAGATGGCTGTCGTCTGCATTGAAAATCCCCTGCCTGCACTGTTTAAACAGCAGGCTCTTGCAGTGGATGTAATCTTCTAAATCCCTGTGCTCATTCGGCCCGATATGATCTGGCTCAAGATTGGTAAAAATACCATAATCAAACGTAAAGCCGCTGACCCTGTGCAGCATAAGCCCCTGGGAGGAAACCTCCATGACGACACATTTGCATCCCGCGTCAACCATGCGCCGAAATGTCTCCTGGATCACATACGATTCTGGCGTCGTGTTGACAGAAGGGATCGTTTCATCGCCGATAATGGTCTCAATTGTCCCGATCAGCCCTGTCTTGATCCCGGAAGCTTCCAGTATCGAGCGCACCATGTAGGTCGCCGTTGTCTTCCCTTTTGTCCCGGTAATCCCGATCGTGGACAATTTCTTTGCCGGATGTCCGAACCATGCCGCGGAAAGTTCTGCCAGCGCAAGCCTTGCATCTTCTACCTGGATCACTGTGACCGCCGCCGGCACTTTGACTTCTCTCTCTACAAAAAGCGCCGTCGCGCCTTTCCTTGCAACCTCCTCTGCAAAATCATGGCCATCTCGGACAGCGCCGGGGATACAGACAAAGGCCGCGCCTGGCTCCGCCTTTCTGGAATCATATGTCAGCAATGTGATATCTTTTTCTTCCTCCCCCTGTAACAGCTTATAATCCATTCCTTCTAATAGTTTTGTTAATTTCACGCAAACCCTCCATTCTGCCTTTTTATTTTAATCTCTTCATTACCAGGCGAATAAATTCGCTTTGTGAATTTATTCGTTTTATGAATTTATTCGCCTTGCACTTTATTTGCTTTGTGAATTTATTTACTTTGCGAATTTATTCACTTTATGAATTTATTCGCTTTGTAATTTATTCGTTTTATAAATTTATTCGCCTTGCACTTTATTTATTTTGTGAATTTATTCGCTTTATGAATTTATTCACTTTGCGAATTTATTCGCTTTGCTTTTATGCGACGGGATGCCGCCTGGGAAACTTTACGGTGCCTTTACTCGATGCGGCGGGATGCCGCCCGGGAAACTTACGGCGCCTTTACTCGATGCGGTGGGATGCCGCCCGGGAAACTTTACGGCGCCTTTACTCGATATGGCTGATATCGATCTCCCCATCGCACACAACGGCGGCCGGTCCTGTCATCCAGACAGTATGGTTTTCCCTGTCATAAAAAAGCTGCAGGTCGCCGCCCAGAAGATGTACAGTGATCTCCTCGTCTGTCTTGCCGTTTAACACACAGGCAACCACCGTGGCGCACGCGCCAGTCCCGCACGCAAGCGTCTCCCCGGAGCCTCTCTCCCAGACTCGCATATTGACCTCTTTTCGATTTAATACCTGGACAAATTCTGTATTGATGCGGTCGGGAAATGCTTCATGGTTCTCAAACTGCGGGCCGATCTGTTCTAGCGGCAGGCCTTCTGTGCTGTCCACAAAGACAACGGCATGGGGATTGCCCATCGATACGCAGGTAACGGCGTATTCTTTTCCGCCGACAGACAGCGGATGATCGATACAGGCGTCCGTGCCGGCCAGAACCGGGATCTGCGCCGGCGCAAGAATCGGCTCTCCCATATCTACTTTGACCGATACCACCTTCCCATCCTGCACTGTCAGATCCAGATATTTGATGCCGCCCTTTGTCTCAATCGAAATCTTATCTTTCTCTGTCAGCCCATATTCATATACATATTTTGCAATACAGCGCACGCCGTTCCCGCACATTTTGCCCTCAGAACCGTCTGCGTTGTACATTGCCATGCGGAAATCCGCCCGCTCTGATGGACAGATTAAGATCAGCCCGTCGGAACCGATGCCAAAATGCCTGTCGCTGACATAAATAGACACTTTCTCTGGATTTTCTAGCATCTTCTCCATACAATTTACATAAATGTAATCATTTCCACATCCATGCATCTTTGTAAATTTTATCCTGCCTGCCATAAACATATCCCTCCTGTCTCGGTCTGTTTTTGTTTTCATTTTTTATTTTTTCTATTATAATCTATTTATGGCAAATCTACAAGAACTATGAATTGCGACAGAAAGGACACAATATGCGCGATAAGATTGTTTTGATGACGGGCGGCACGGAAACTTTGGATTATTTTTCAAGGGAGCTTGCGAAGGGCTTCTGCCTCTTAGGCTATAAAATATTCCTGTTTGACCTGGCGTGTGAAGAGGAAAGCAGCGAAGCTCTGGCGCATTTTGCCGGTTTTTCCGATACCATTTTGGTAACTTTTAATTTTGACGGAATCCATATGGAAACCTCGCTCTACGATGGGGCGGGCAATCTGTTTTGGGAAACCCGCGACATCCCCTGCGTCAACATTGCCGTCGATCACCCTTTTTTCTTCCCCGAACTTTTGGCCATCCACCCTGAAAATTTTTATCAGGTCTCCATCGACAGGATGCACCAAAATTATATCCAGAAATTCCATCCCGACGTCGCCCGGAATTTCTTTCTGCCGCTCGGCGGCACTACTTTGTTTCCAAACGGTGGTTATGCTCCTGTCGCACAGCGCCGCTATGATGTCGTCTTTACCGGGAACTATACGCCAAAGGAGGAATTTGACGTCCATATCAACCGCCTCGGAGAGGAATATGCGCTCTTTTACCGGCGTATCCTGAAGGAATTGATCGAATTTCCGGATAGGCCGGACGATATCGTAATGGAACAGTATCTGAAGAAAGAATTTCCAGACGCAACAAGGGAAGAACTCCGCGAAACAATGTCTAATATGATCTTTATTGACACGTATATCCGCGGCTATTATCGCGGCAGGGTGGTACAGACTTTGCTTGACGGTGGAATCTCTGTCCACTGTATCGGCAAGGGCTGGAGCCGCCTGGAATGCGCGCGCCCGGAGCTGCTGACCTGGGAGGAAGACCTGCTGTCGCATGACTGCTTAGAAAAGATGGCGGAGGCAAAAATCTCCCTCAATGTTATGCCATGGTTTAAAGACGGCGCACATGACCGTGTTTTTAATGCAATGGCAAACGGAAGCGTCTGCCTGACTGACCACAGCCGCTATCTGGATGAAACACTGGAAGACGGAAAAGACGCTGTCTTTTATGACCTGAAAGACCTGGAACGCCTTCCGGGACAGGTGACAGAACTGTTAAATAACCCAGAAAAGATGCAAACGATCGCCGACGCCGGATATGCCAAAGCTTTAAAAGAACATACATGGCTCAAACGCGCAGAACAGCTGCACCGCGGACTGCTCTCTAAATTATAAGCGTTCCTTTCCTCCATGGCTACATTATAGGCGTTTGCGAAGCGTTCCTTTCCTCCATGATTGCCTTCGCAACCTGCAAAAAATCAACGCAGGCGCGCCATAATGAGCACAGCACAGATAAACAGCGGCGTTTTCGGATGTTGCATGTCATTTCCAGATAGTTTATAATAGATACCGCACGCTTTCCCTGTACGGTATGACAACAGCTAAGAGGGAAACGCTAAAGAAATACCTTTTGACATTGTAACCGCAAAAAGAAAAGAAAAAGAGGGTAAACAAATGGATAGGAAGGAAGAAAGCTATTTAAAAGGACTAAAAGGACGGATACAAAATAATCTGAGCGGCATCCTGCGCATGATACTAACGGCGCTTGCCGTGTTATTGCAGTTTTCCGCAGTCATATTGCTGGCAGTTTTTCTCCAAAACAAATCTGTCTATTTTTATCTGACACTGGAAATCTGTTCGATCATTGCCATTGTCACGCTGGTAAATAAAAACCAAAGCCCCGCCTTTCGGATTGCCTGGATCTCGATTGTCATGCTGCTTTCATTATCTGGATTTATCCTGTATTTTTTATGGGGCAGGCAGAGCGGCAAAAAGAAAAAGCTAGACCAGTACATTATGACGCAGATTTCCTACGGGCAGAACTTCTTAATAGAAGATAAACAGGTTCTGAAAGAGTATGTAAACGCACATCCGATCGCCGGCCGCATGGTAAAATATATGGAAAATGAAGGATTTCCCCTGACAAACGGAAACGACGTGACATATTATGCGATGGGCGAGGAGGCATTTGAAGATATTTTCCGGGCGCTGGAACAGGCAAAAGAATTTATCTTTATGGAATTTTTCATCGTGGCAGAAGGCGCTATCTGGGATAAAATTTATGAGATTTTGCTCCGGAAGGTTAAAGAGGGCGTGGAGGTAAAATTCCTGTATGATGATTTCGGCGCCGCCATCCGCACCCAAAAGCTGTTCCGCCAGATTTTGGAACAGAACGGCATAGAAGTCCATGTCTTTAACCCTGTGCACAAATATGCCGGCGAATTGTATATGAACTACCGCACGCATCAGAAGATCGTTGTCGTAGACGGGCAAGTTGGTTTTACCGGCGGCTTTAACCTCGCCGATGAATACGCCAACCTGATCGAGCGCTTTGGCGTCTGGAAAGATACCGGCGTCCGGGTGCAGGGCGACGCTGTCTGGAACCTGACTGTGATTTTTCTCCAGATGTGGGAGGCAAGCGAGTTTACCGACACGCATATTGATTATTTAAAATATAAAAAAATACCGGCGGTGCAGGGCGAAACATTTTGCCATGTGATCTCTGACGGCCCCGCAAATAATCCCAAAAATACGATTGAAAGTATTTATAACCAGATGATCACTTTTTCAGACCGTTACCTCTATATCACTACCCCATACCTGATCATAGAGGACTATATGAAGCTCAGCCTGATTGAAGCGGCGCACCGCGGCGTTGACGTGCGGATTGTTACGCCTAAAATCCCGGATAAGAAATATGCCAAGATCCTGACAAACTATAACTATGGACAGCTGCTGCAGGAGGGCGTCCGGATTTATGAATATACGCCTGGATTCATCCATGCAAAACAGATTGCAACAGAAAATGCTGCGATTGTCGGGACGATCAATATGGATTACCGCAGCTTTTATCTGCATTATGAAAACGGCATCTGGATGTCTGGAAAAGAGATCCAGGCAGATATCTGCGCTGATTTCCACAAAATTTTTTCTGTCAGCGAGGAGATCACGTTTGCACAATGGCAGAACAGACCGCGCTTTTATAAAATTGTGCAGCCTTTACTCAATCTGTTTTCCACTCTGTTCTGATGTAGGAAAGAGAGATTTGCGCTGAAACCACTTTGGTCTGCAATCTGATTTGATATGGGAAAGAGGGATTTGCGCTTCAACCACTTTGGTCTGCAATCTGCTCTGATATGGGAAAGAGAGATTTGTGCTGAAACCACTTTGGTCTGCAATCTGCTCTGATATGGGAAAGAGGGATTTGTGCTGAAACCACTTTAGACTGCAATCTGCTTTAATATGGAAAAGAGGAAATTTATGATTTATACTAATGTTTGTAAACACTGCCACAAGGTTTTTAAATCCAAGATCCGCACATTCTGCTGCAAGGACTGCCGCAGCCAGGACGAGGATCAATTAGACGACATTGTCAGGTACCTGAAAGAATACCCAAACAGCAATGCCCTTCAGATTTCCGAGGAATTGGGAATCCATCCCTATGAGATTTTAAAATTCATGGAAGAGGGCTGGTTGGGGACAGTCAATGGAACGTTTAGCAAACTTCCGGACGATATGTCTTAGGCTCCGCCGGAAGGCATTCTGGAAACCTTACCGGGCAATATGTCTTAGACTTTGCCGGTGAACATTCCGGAAAGCTTACCAGATGATATGTCTTAGGCTTCACCGGTGGGCATTCTGGAAACCTTACCGGGCAATATGTCTTAGACCTTGCCGGTGAACATTCCGGAAAGCTTACCAGACGATATGTCTTAGGCTCCGCCGGTGGGCATTCTGAAAACCTTACCGGGCAAACAAGCGGCAGCCTGAATCCATATAGAAAAAAGTATTAGGTTGTAAAATCATGCTGATGCGATGATTTTACACACAGCTATTTGTGAAAAGAACTTTCGTTCTTTGGAGCGCTCACAAATAGCTTTGATGGCACGCCGCCGTCGCACAAAACGCTCCGGAATGGGGGATTTTTATGATACGCTTGATCAAAGGAACTCTTATGTATACAGGAGAAAACGAGATTGTGATTGAAAACCAGGGAATCGGATACCGCATATACATCCCTCTGTCTGTGTTGGAGGAGCTGCCCTCTGTCGGAGAGCCTGTCACCATCCACACTTACTTAAATGTCAGGGAAGACGCTATGCAGCTGTTTGGCTTCCTGTCCCGCGAGGATCTGGAAATGTTTGAACTACTGATCACAGTCAACGGGATTGGCCCCAAGGCCGCGCTCGGCATATTAAGCTCCATGAGCGCCGGCGACATCCGCTTTGCCATCATCTCAGAGGATGCAAAAACCATCGCAAAAGCCCCGGGAATCGGCGCGAAAACAGCAAATAAGCTGATACTGGAATTAAAAGATAAGATCGATCTGGAAGAAATGATCGCCGGAGAAGGATCCAATATGGGAAGCATTGGAATCCCTTCTGCCGCCGCTTCCGTAAACAGCCAGAATATACAAGACGCCATCGAAGCATTAGTAGTGCTCGGCTATCCGAAAACAGAAGCGGCAAAGGCTGTGCGCGCTGTGGAAAATGCCGCTGAGCGTGATGTAGAAGAATTGTTAAAGGAGAGCCTGAAGCATATATAACAAGGAGAATACCATATATGGCAAAAAGAATGATCACTACTGAATTTACCGAGGAGGACAAAAAGACGGAAAGCAGCCTCCGCCCAAAATACCTGAAAGATTATATCGGCCAGGAAAAGGTCAAAGACAATCTAAAAGTATATATCGAGGCCGCCAGACAGCGCGGCGATTCTTTAGACCATGTACTTTTGTATGGACCGCCGGGGCTGGGAAAGACAACGCTTGCCGGGATCATTGCCAACGAAATGGGCAGCAGCTTAAAAGTAACTGCTGGTCCCGCCATTGAAAAACCGGGAGAGATCGCCGCAATCTTAAACAATCTAAAAGACGGCGATATTCTTTTTGTCGATGAAATACACAGACTGCCCAGACAGGTAGAGGAGGTGCTCTACCCTGCCATGGAAGATTATGTGATCGATGTCGTGATTGGAAAAGGTGCGACCGCCCGCTCCATCCGTTTTGACCTGCCAAAATTTACGCTGGTCGGCGCGACCACAAGAGCCGGTATGCTCTCCGCACCGCTGAGAGACCGGTTTGGCGTTGTCAATCGCCTGGATTTCTATACCGCCCCTCAGCTCTGCCAGATTATCATGCATTCTGCAGATACACTGGGCGTATCCATTGAAAAAGAGGGGGCAATGGAGCTTGCAAGACGTTCCCGCGGCACCCCGCGCCTTGCAAACCGTTTCTTAAAGAGAGTCCGAGACTTCGCACAGATCAAATACGATGGCAATATCACAAAAGAAGTGGCTGATTTTGCATTGGATTTACTCGATGTGGACAAACTGGGGCTTGACCGGACAGATCGAAATATCATCATGACCATGATCCACCAGTTCGGCGGCGGGCCGGTCGGTCTTGATACGCTTGCCGCCGCCATTGGCGAGGACGCCGGTACGCTGGAAGACGTCTATGAGCCCTATCTGGTACAGAACGGTCTGCTGCTGCGCACACCAAGGGGGCGCATGGCGTCTGATGACGCCTATCTCCATTTTGGAATTGCGAGAGAGCAAAGCTGAAGGTGCTTTGCGCATGCGTCCTTGGCAACCGCCAGAGAACAAATCGGAAGATACTTTTACCCTCTCTTGGTAACTGCCAGAGAACAAATCGAAAGACACTTTTGCTCTCTCGCTCTTGACAACCGCCAGAGAACAAACTGAAAATATAAAATCCCTGACAGAAAGGATGATATACTGATGAAAACAATTACAAGTAGTATCGCACAGCCAAAATACTGCTACACCCCCATCTTTCAAAATCCCGATATCGCCTTTTTTGACATTGAGACCACCGGCCTGTCTCCAAACGCATCTTCCATTTATCTAATCGGACTTTTATATTATAATCCCGACCAAAAGGAATGGCAGCTGACGCAATGGTTTGCCGACAACTACCAGAGTGAAAAAGAAATACTGTCCCATTTTTTGGATATGTTAGAATCCTTTTCCTGTCTCTATCACTTTAATGGGAACACTTTTGATATCCCCTATGTCAGGAAAAAATGCACGCGGCACAAAATCCAGCTGTCTGCGCATTGCAAACAATTATTTGACGACAAAACAGGCTGTTTTTCCATTGACCTGCTCGCAAAGATTCGGCCGTTAAAACACCTGCTGTCTCTGGAAAAATGCAATCAGACTGCATTGGAAAGATATCTCGACATCTACAGAGACGACCCCTTTTCTGGCCGCGACCTGATTCAGGCTTATTCTGAATATATGCAAAAGAAACTCTTGCAGCCGAAGGATGCAGAAAAATTAGAAAAAGTACTTCTGCTACATAACTATGAGGATATCATAATGATGCGGGAATTGTGCATCCTGCTTTGCTATCAGGAATATTTTTCTACTGACTGTACAAAGCGACTGCTGAATGAGAAAAATCTGTCTTCCCTCTCTGTTCTCCCAGACGAGGCGGACGGCGCTGCAAAAGCCTTTTCCCTCACTCTCGCACTGCCGGATAACGTCCCAAAAGAAATCCGGGCGCAGCTCGCATCCGATCAATCCGCTCCGCCCATTTCCATCCACTTAAAAAACAGCCACGCTGAACTTTCCGTCCCTGTCTATCATGGCACATTAAAATATTTTTTGCCAAACTATAAAGAGTACTATTATCTTCCGGAAGAGGATATCGCTGTCCACAAAAGCATCGCCTTATTTATGGACAACAGCCACCGCCAGAAAGCGACCGCCTCTACCTGTTATGTCAAAAAAGAAGGGGCATTTCTCCCCTGTCCCACTGTCCGGAAAAGAAAACAGCCACCGCCAGAATGGAAGGAAAAACTCTTTTCTGCCTCGTACCGCGATAAACAAACTTTCGTGGCAGTTCCTTCCGACGCCGCAAAAAAGATTTTCTTTTGGCAGGGCTATCTGTCCCATATCCTGCCTAATGTAATCTAAAACCAGACAGGGAGACTGTCGCTTTCACAAATAAAGCATATTATTCGTGAAGGCAACAGCCCCCTGTGTAATTTTCATTTCTCTTATTCAGCATTCGCAAGAATCTCTTTTTTATTGTAAGAACCACAGCTCTTACATACTCTATGGGACATCATCAAAGCACCGCACTTACTACATTTTACAAGGTTTGGCGCAGACATTTTCCAATTTGCTCTTCTCTTATCCCTTCTTGATTTTGAAGATTTATTTTTTGGACAAATAGACATTCTATTCCACCTCCTGATTAACAATTTCTTTTTACAACACTTTTCCAATTATAGCAAGTCCACGAATATTTGTCAACAAATATTTTTGACCCTGATTTTTCACGATGAGAAATCAGAAAATCCCCATCTCTTTCAACACAAAATCCTCATCATATTCCGGCGCATACTTCGCCGCAGCTTCACAGATCAACCGGATATTGTCCGGCTCTTCCTCCAGCATATCCGCAATCTCATCGACAGTCTTTCCCTTTGCCAATTTTTTGCATATCAGAGAAACTAATTTTCTTTCATTTTCTATACGACCCTGTTGTAGACCTTGCTGAAGCCCCTCAAGGCGTCCCTCAAGGCGTCCTTCACGATGTCCCTCACGATGTCCTTCAAGGAGGCCTTCGCGGCGCCCCTCAAGACGTCCCGCTTCCCATTTTTCATCCATCTTCATCTCCAATGTCATATAACGCTCCCTCCAATCATTGTCCTCCTGAAATTCTTTTACGCGCCCGGACAGTTTTTCTGTAAATTCATCCGCGGCATTCCCTGTCTGGATATATTTAAGCAGATTCTCCAGCTTTTCCGGCAGGCCGTTCTTATCGCCGGAAGCATTTAAAAACAGCGTATACTGCCCGTCTTTCAATACAATCTTTGGGTCTTCCTGGCAGGTCTGGCGAAATGTATACATGCTCTTTCCCTGCCCGAACGGGGCGGACAGGCAGACAAAGATCACATACGATTTCTTTAGCTCGCTATATTTGACTCCCTGCCTTAGCTGGTAAGAATCC
>CANQCD010000083.1 GCA_947589455.1 uncultured Lachnospiraceae bacterium
CAACACTGTCGATGATTTCAACCCCGCCTTTTGACGTTGCCACACTTTTCTTTGCCCCCGCCGCCTTGTCAAAACCATGTTCTAACGCTGCCGAAGCATCTGCCCCCGATATCGGAAGGAGAGAGAGGCTGAGCAAGACTGCTAATGCTGTTTTTAGTTTTTTTCTCATTTTTTTGTTTCCTTTCTTTTATTGCCATGTCAGCAGAAAATCAAGCGCGAACGATAGTGAGCATTTGATTTTACCTGACATGGCAGCGACAGAATCATATAGTGCGCCAGCACGACGCCTGCATCGCAGGCGGATGCTGGAACTCATTATACCACAATTTAGAAAGCATATTTCTTTCATGTAACTTTTACACAATTCCATGTAATAATTCGCATTATTCAGATGAAAAATACCGGTTTCTTGAAAAAAACAAAAAACCGATATTTCGTTCTTTTTGCCGCACAAGATCAGACCGCCTGATTTAATCCCACCAGAAATACCATACTGTGGATTTTTGTAAACTGTCTGCAAGCTCGCCCACTGTGCAAGTTTCCGTACATTGCCCCACCCGATCCATACAGAACCCATAGTGCTGTTTTGCCAATTCCCAGGCTTTCTCTTCATCCTGGATGGGCTGCTCTACAACAAATTCTAAAATATCAGCGGATATCACAGCGGGAATTGCGCCGTACTGCTCATACCAATACCGGCAGATCGCCATCATATCCGGCGCTTCCGGGCATTCATTCCATCCGCCCATCGGCAGATATGCGATAATTTCCCATGGATTTTTGACAGGGATCTCAAACAAAAGCGTCTCCATGAGCAGTTTTCCCTTAAAGCCGACAAATCCTGACAGTTCAGAGATTTCCTTGCCTCCGCTAAGCGTCCCCATAAATTCCTCTATGGATTTTCTTCCCCAGTCCTTGCCAAAATCTGATATTGCCTCCTGATAACGACGATCCAGAATTTCTTTTCCGCCGCTGCTGTCCCCAGCCAGGGTATCCTCTCTGGAATACTCGTCGTTTTCTAAGATTGCAAGCCAGTCCTCCAGCGTTTCATCACAGAGTACCACCACTGGATAAAAGCCTTCTTTTTTTCCACGCTCCAACGCTTCGCTATATGCCTCGCGAACTTCCTGCACCGTGCTGCTCTTCCGGAATATCTGATGTGGGCAGCCCACATTATTAATGATCCCTATTGTGGCTTCTTTTAATGTATTTCCCGTTTCCTCTGTATCATCTTCTCTATCATCAAAAAACAATCCCATCTTTAATCACCTATCCCTTTTCCTGATTATACAGGATATGCCTTGGTTTCTTTGTCGGCTTCCGAAGCGTCAATTTTATTCTGCTGTGCTTCGCGATATTTAAAAAACTCTGTTGCCACCTGCGGGAACAGCGCATAGGACAATACATCCTCATCCTGTTGTTTGTACTGCGCCATCTCTTTTTCCAGACCGGCAAGCTGTGGTTCGATCAAATCTGCCGGCCTGCAGGTGATCGGCTTTGCAGAACCGATACATTTCTTCTGCACTTCCGGGTTAAACGGTTTTACCGTCTGCCCAAATTCACCGGATAACAGCTTTTTCGATTCTTTTGTAACCATCTTATATCTCTCGCCGGATACTACGTTTAATACAGCCTGCGTACCGACAATCTGTGAAGACGGCGTAACAAGCGGCGGCTCGCCAAAATCTTTCCGCACTCTTGGGACTTCTTCCAGCACCTGCTCATATTTGTCTTCCTGCCCCATTTCCTTTAACTGGGATACCAGGTTGCTGAGCATACCGCCGGGTACCTGATAGCGGAGCGTCTGGATATTTACGCCGAGCACTTTTGTATTCATAAGGCCGCTCTTTAATGCCTCTTCGCGCATCGGCCGGAAATAATCTGCGATTTCTGCGAGTTTTTCCTGATCTAAGCCGGTATCGTATTCCGTGCCCTTAAACGCCTCAACCATAACCTCGGTTGCCGGCTGGCTGGTCCCCATTGAGAACGGCGACATTGCCGTATCAATGATATCGCACCCCGCCTCGACTGCTTTCATGTATGTCATAGCCGCCACGCCGGATGTATAGTGGGTATGCAGGTCAATCGGGATGGAGACGGATTCTTTTAACGCCGTAACTAATTCCGTCGCCTTTGTCGGCACTAAAAGTCCCGCCATGTCTTTGATACACAATGACTTTGCGCCCAGATCTTCAATGCGCTTTGCCATGTCTTTCCAGTAATCCAGCGTATATGCTTCTCCCAGAGTATAGGAAAGGGCAATCTGCGCATGTCCGTTTTCTTTGTTGGCCGCCTTAACCGCCGTCTCCAGATTGCGGATATCGTTTAAGCAGTCAAAAATACGGATGATATCAATCCCGTTTGCGATTGATTTCTGTACGAAATATTCTACCACATCGTCTGCATAGTGGTTATACCCTAAAATATTCTGCCCGCGGAATAACATCTGCAGTTTGGTATTCTTAAAGCCGGCTCTTAATTTGCGGAGCCTTTCCCAGGGATCCTCTTTTAAGAAGCGTAAGGATGCGTCAAATGTTGCGCCGCCCCAGCACTCTACGGAATGATAGCCGACTTTGTCCATTTTATCAATGATCGGAAGCATCTGCTCTGTTGTCATGCGGGTAGCGATCAGAGACTGATGCGCATCACGGAGTATCGTCTCCGTAATCTTCAAAGGTTTCTTTTCTGCCATGTTTACCTCTTTTCTGCGCCGCCAGAAAACGGCGCTGTCTTAAAATAATTGAATGGGACAAAACAAAACGGATACTGCTCCTGCTCGTCTTGTTCCCCTGTGGATCATATGCCAAAGATTGCCATGAAAACGCCGGCCGCGACCGCCGTTCCTATGACGCCCGCCACGTTCGGACCCATCGCGTGCATTAACAGGAAGTTTGTCGGATCCGCCTCGGAACCTACCTTCTGGGACACGCGCGCCGCCATCGGCACCGCGGATACTCCGGCCGAACCAATCAATGGATTTACTTTTCCGCCTGTCGCCTTACACATCAGTTTGCCAAAGAGCACGCCCGCCGTCGTGCCGACGCAGAATGCGATCAGCCCGAGCGCCACGATCTTGATCGTCGTGACTTTTAAGAATGCCTCTGCGCTTGTAGTCGCTCCAACGGAAGTCCCCAGCAAAATGACAACGATGTACATCAAAGCATTGGAAGCAGTCTCTGCAAGCTGCTTTACAACACCAGATTCCCTAAACAGATTGCCAAGCATCAACATACCTACCAACGGTGCGGTCGTCGGCAATAAGATACAGACAACGATCGTTACGATGATCGGGAACAGGATCTTTTCCAGTTTGGATACCGGACGGAGCTGCTCCATTTTAATCGCCCGCTCCTTCTTAGTCGTAAAGAATTTCATGATCGGCGGCTGGATGATCGGCACCAGGGACATATATGAATATGCCGCCACTGCGATCGGCCCCATATATTCTGTCTGTCTCAGCTTGCCGCAAAGGAAGATGGACGTTGGGCCGTCCGCCCCGCCGATAATGGAGATCGCAGCGATCAGATAGGCAGTAAAAATACCGAACTGCGCCGCCGCACCCAGCAGAAAACTTGCCGGATTGGCAATCAGGGGACCAAAGTCTGTCATTGCCCCGACTCCTAAAAAAATAAGGGACGGCAGAATGCTCCATTCATCCAGCTGATAGAAATAATACAATAAACCACCGTTCGCTGTCTCCGACGGTTCCGCTATAATATCCGGATAAATATTTACCAGGATCATGCCAAACGCGATTGGGATCAACAGCAAAGGCTCATAACCTTTTTTAATCGCCAGATAGAGAAAAATACAGCCCACCAGGATCATCAGGTAATTGCCAACTGTGAGATTGGCAAATGCGGTCTGGCCCGCTAGATTCTCTATCGTCGTAATAACGTAATCCAAAGCCATTCCCTCCTAATTAATTCATTGTTGCCAAAACTGCTCCTGCCTCTACAGAATCTCCTGCTGCAACATCAATGCTGGCAATCGTGCCATCCTGCGGCGCAACTACCTCGTTCTCCATCTTCATCGCTTCTAAGATCAATAGTACATCGCCCTTTTTCACGCTCTGCCCTGCGCCTGCCTTGACAGATAAAATCTTGCCAGGCATCGGCGCGTTTACTTTCACTGCGCCTGCCCCGACGCTTGCTGCAGCTTTTGGAGCCGCTTTCGGCGCTGCCTTAGGCGCTGCGGCCGGCGCCGAAGCTGCGCCTGCATTAGCCCCCTCTTCTACTGTAACGTCATATACAGTGCCATTTACGGTGATCGTGTAGTTTTTCATTCTTCTTTCCTCCAATTCTTTTTTCCAAAAAGATACAGTTTACTGTCTCGATCGGAATTATTTTTTACTATTTATTTACCGTGAAAGCCACGCCGCAAAAAAGCGGCGGAAACCAACTTCCACATAGCTTTTTAAATATGATCCAAACGCTGCCTATGCGCTATAGACAGCGTACAATGGAACGGCCGCAAAGACTGCCGCTTCCTAAGCCATAGACGGCGTATAATGGAATAGCCGCAAAGACTGCCTCTGCCTCTGCGCTATAAGCGGCGTACAATGGAACGGACACAAAGGCCGTCGCTGTACTCGCCCTCGCTCGCCGCCATGATCGCTGCGGTGATCACGGCAACCAATTCGAGATCGTCAGCCAGGTTTTCCTCCGGAGCCTGTGCCTCCTGTACCGCCGCAGGTACGGCCGGAGCCGCCGCTTCTGTCTGTGTCTGGCGATCCTGCAGCCTGTTGATGATCTTAAAGCAGCTGATGATCAGTGCGATAAAGATCAATACAAGAAATACGATCGCCATCGCCATCACGGTATTTAATGCCGCCCGACCCATGATCTGTCCGACAGACTGATACGGCTCGATCTTCCAGTCTGTCTGTTTGCCCTCTTCATCATAAGTCGCTGTCACAACGAGTTTCCCGGCTTTTTCCGTTGAAACTGTAACGGCGACAGAGGCAGAATTGGACGCCAGGCTATAATCCGTATTCTCAATCTTTTTCATAGCGCCATATTTTTTCTGCATTTTAGCGTATTCTCTGCCCTCGTCGATCCCGGCCTTGATCGCTGCAATGTCGTCTCCGTGCTGCTCGATCAGTTTTGAGATCGCAACGGCCGGAACGATCATTGTCTTTTTCAGGCTCTCAACGCCCGCCTGGTCATATCCGTAAGCAGACAGTGCAGAAAGCAATTCTTCATCTGACATTTTGCCATACATTTCAGCGATAGAAACATAGTCGTTCTGGGCAAGGTTTTTTTCTAGCTCTTTCTCTGACATCTTGCCAAAAACACTGACCATCGCATCGTAATCGCATTGGAACCAATCCGCCGCAGACGATTCTGTCTGCTTTGTCAGGGTTCTTTTATCCAGCTTGGGGTTTTCACGCGTCAGGCTGCAGCCGGTCACAGCCGCCATGCAGAAAACCATACATAAAATCATACATACACATAATAAAAATTTTTTTCTCATATGCCTCTCCTCACTTAGATTGTCCCATGCTTTTTACCAATCGGAAATTCACTCTTGGAATACAGCATTTCAAACGCATAGAGGAGCTGCTTTCTGGCGCTTTCCGGTTGAATGACAGAATCTACATAACCTCTGGCCGCCGCTGCCTCTGTACTGGAATGCTTTGCAAATTCAGAAGCTGCCCCCGCCAGATCTGCATTCTCATCGCCGTCATACATGATCTTAGCCGCCACATCTGCATCCATCATGCCAATCCTGGCGTCCGGAAGCGCAAATACCATATCTGCGCCGATATGTTTGGAATTCATTGTAAGGTAAGCGCTCCCATATGCCTTGCCCACAATGAGATTGACCTTTGCCACGTCCGCCTCCGCAAACGCCGCCGTCAGCTTTGCCGCTGCGGTGGCAATCGTCTTTTCTTCTTCCACAGACGCAGCGTATCCCTCTACATTTGTCAATGTCAGGATCGGGATATGAAACGCATCGCATTTCTGGATAAATCCAGCCGCTTTTTCACAACCCGCCGTTGTCAGGCGCGGCGCAAATACCTCTGTCTCTTTTCCGTCCTCGCCAAGGATTGCCGTGCGGTTTGCCACAGCGCCGACTGTCATCCCGTCCAGACAAAGAAAGCCGGTCACCATCTCTTTTGCATAGCCTGCCTTTACCTCCAGGAAGAAATTGTTGTCGCTTAAATCTTCCAGGGCGGCCGCCGTATCTTTCAGTTCCGCCGCAAAATCAGGCACAGTGCGGTTTAAATCATCCAGGGATTCCTCTGTCATGGCTGCGCCGTTGTTGTTTTCCGGCAAAATAGAGATCAGCTCCCTGACGCTCTCTAACAGCTCCGCCTCTCCCTCAATGACAAAATCTACGTTAGAAGCAGTTTTCTGGAATGCCGCAGACGCCGTATCCAGCTTCTCTGTATAATTGCCGTCCAATGTATTCGGTGAATTGATAAACATCCGCCCGTTTGCTTCCTCCAGAAAGGTGAAATCGCTCATCGCGGCAAGGACGGCAATACCGCCGCCACAGTTTCCAAAGACTGCGCTGATCTGCGGTACAATGCCGGACGCTTTTGCCTTCGCCTTATAGATCTTTCCAAAACCGGCAAGCGCATCCGTTGACTCCTGCAGGCGCATTCCCGCACAGTCAATCAGCCCGATCACAGGCACGCCCGTCTTCACTGCAAGCTTATATATATTTACAATCTTCCTTGAATGCATCTCTCCCACAGTACCGTTTAGTGCAGATGCATCCTGACTGTAAATATAGACGGGTGTGTTTTTTACAAGTCCGTAACCGGTAATGACGCCATCCGCCGGCACTGACTTTTCCTGCATGTTGAAATCTGTGCTGCGCTTCGTAACCGCTGCGCCAATCTCAACAAAACTGTTTTCGTCAACAAGGGTCGCAATGCGATCTCTTGCCGACAAAGCATTTGTGTTACTCATGTTCAGCCCTCCAATTTAATTGTATTTCTTTGGCAAAAACCAATTTATAAAACAAATTTATACCGATTTTAATTTTATATCTTTTGACATAAAATAGCAATAGTTTTTTCTTTTTTGCATTTCCAGAATATTTTGATAACCCCGGACATAATCTTAAACAATGAAATACGCATCCCATGCAGAAACGGAGTAATCCCATGCAAAAAAAAATAAGCGCCGCGATCTTGCTTTTGTGCCTGTTATTCCTCACGTTTTCGGAGACAAACCGACTGGAACAGGCTCTGTGCCAATCCCCTCCCTTCTGCGGTCTGCCCCGGGCAGAGATCCCAGAAGACAAAAAATATACCGGAAAGGATTTCTCCGTCACTTCAAAGCAAAAAGAACCCTCCGGCCTTTACGCAAAGGCCTGCTGCCTGATGGATGCAGAGAGCGGGCGCTGCCTTTTTGGGGAAAACGAAAACAAAAAACTTCCCATGGCAAGCACGACAAAGATCATGACCTGTATCATCGCCCTGGAAAACGGCAGTTTAAACAGCAAAGTAACCGTCTCTTCCCGCGCCGCATCCATGCCAGATGTACAGTTAAATATGCAGCCAGGCGACAGCTTTTACTTAAAAGACCTCCTCTACTCGCTTATGCTGGAATCCCACAATGACACGGCAGTCGCCATTGCAGAGCATATCGGCGGTTCCGTTGAAGGATTTGCAAAATTGATGAACAATAAGGCCGCGGAGATTGGCTGCAAAAAGACGCATTTTGTCACGCCGAACGGACTTGACGCCGACGGCCATTACACAACGGCAAAGGAGCTTTGCCTGATCGCCTCTTATGCCATCCAGAACAAAAAATTTTTATCTATTATCTCCACTCCCTCCCGCCGTTTCCAAAATGTGAGGGGAAACAGGAGTTATTCCGTATCCAACCATGACGCTTTTTTAAGCAGCTATCAGGGCGCAATCGGCATAAAAACCGGATTTACCGGAAAGGCGGGATACTGTTTCTGCGGCGCGGCAAAGAGACAGGGAAAGACCTTTATCACCAGCGTTCTCGCCTGCGGCTGGCCTCCGCACAGGGGGTATAAATGGATCGATACCAGAAAATTGATGGATTATGGTTTTGCCAATTTTGAAACCATCACCGTTAAGCCGCAAAAACTCCCGTCCTCCCTGCCTGTCGCCGGAGGGCAGAAAAACAGTGTCCCGATCGCGTCAGACAGCAGAAAAGCCATGTCGTTTATGCTGTCTGAAACCGATACAGTCACGATCAGGAACTCCCTGCCCGATTTCATAGAAGCGCCTGTCAGACAGGGCGATATCATCGGCTATGAAGAATATGTTTTAAATGGAAAATCTATTTTCAAAAACCCGGTTACTGCAAAAGAAACAGTAGCCAAAAGAGATTTTGGCTACTATCGGAACATTCTGTTTGATTTATTTTTCTTTTGACCGGACTGTTCAGGCGTCCTTTAAAAAAGCGACATAGCATTTCTGCGCCTCGTAGAGATCCGCCTTGCTCGCCGCCTCCCAGGGAGCGTGCATATTTAATATGGCGACGCCGCAGTCGATCACTTCCATGCCGTACAGCGATAAGATATAGGCGATCGTCCCGCCGCCGCCGACGTCGACCTTTCCTAACTCCGCCGTCTGGTAATACACTTTGTTATCGTCCATGATCTTGCGCAGCGCGGCGAGATATTCGGCATTCGCATCATTTGAACCGGATTTTCCGCGGCTTCCGGTAAATTTGCTGAAAACAACGCCATGGCCGCAGAACGAAGCGTTTTTCTTTTCAAAATTTGACGCATATAACGGATCGTAGCCGGCGTTGACATCAGAGGAGAGCATCCGGCTGCGTTTCAGGCACCGGCGCAGGGAAAGTTCGCTGTATCCCCCGGTAAGTTCCATTAACTCCGCTACGGTATTTTCAAAGAAGCGCGAGCGCATCCCGGTCGCCCCGACGCTCCCGATCTCTTCTTTGTCCACCAGCAGGCAGCAGGATGTTTTGTCCGGCGTTTCTACCTCCAGCATTGCATCCAGCGATGTATAAGCGCAGACCCGATCGTCCTGCCCATATGCCAGGATCATCCCACGGTCAAACCCAAGATCTCTTGCCTTTCCGGCAGGGACTACCTCTAATTCCGCCGATACAAAATCATCCTCTTCCATGCCGCAGGTTTCTTTCAGGATGCGGAGGATATTTGCCTTAACCAACTCTTTTTTCTTTTCTTTCTCCTCTTCTTTTCCTGGAATGCTCCCAACCAGGACGTCTAAATTTTCTCCTTCCACGACCTTTGACGCTTTCTTTTCCATCTGTTCGCCCGCCAGATGCACTAAAAGGTCAGAGACACAGAATACCGGATCGTCCTCTTTTTCCCCGATACAGATATTCTCCACTGTGCCGTCTTTCTTTGCGACAACGCCGTGGATTGCCAGCGGGAGCGTTACCCACTGGTATTTTTTGATGCCGCCATAATAATGGGTGTCCAGATACGCCATATCTCCATCCTCATACAGCGGGTTCTGTTTGACGTCCATCCTCGGAGAATCAATATGCGCCCCAAGGATATTCATCCCTTCTTCTAATGGCTTTTTGCCGATACAAAACAGCGCCACGGCTTTCTTCATGCAGACGGCATATACCTTATCGCCGCTTTTTAATTTTTCTCCGCTGGCGATCAGTTCGTCCAGATCGCGGTAGCCTGCTTTTCTGGCGAGACGGACAATCTCATCTGTGCATTCCCTTTCTGTCTTTCCTGCGTCCAGAAACGCCCGGTACCTGCCGGAAAGCTTTTCCAGTTTTTCTAAATCTTTTTTTGTATACTTTTCCCATACGGTTTTTCGTTCCATTTGTCCTCTCCATTCCGGGCTATAAAGGCAGCCCTGTATTGTATGATAAATTTTCCAGGCATTTTACGGCGCTGGCAATCTCTTTCCTGATCGATGTCCCTTCCTGTCCCCCCTTCCTTCTGCAGATGTTTTCCTGACATGCCGCCGTAGAATAATACGGCTGCCGCATTGCCATCCAATGGCTGCGGTAACGTCCCAGAAGCGGCTGAAGTTGTTCCATGTAATTCGCATATCTGGACAATGCGGCGTCATACAGTTCCCAGACAGAATCATCTGACTCCCGCGACTTATCCCACGGATTGCGCAGACATTTCTTCTGCGTGTTCATTATGTCCTTTTCTGTAAGATAACTGTCCGCGATCAGCAGGTTGCTGTAAAACCCGCCCTTGATAAAAGGCTTTTCCACCTTCTTGTAAAATCTTATCCTCCGGTCCGGATGATAAAAAAAGCTGTCTGCGATCAGCCGCATCATACGAATTGAGGCGGAGACGGTATCTTCGCGGAGACGGATATGATACGCCCTGCTGACAGAGCGGGATATCAGTCCGGACAACACGCGTCTCTCTTCGCCGGTTATTGACAGATCCTCTGACGGCTTATAGCAAGATGGCAGGATACCTTTCTTTACCGCAAGCATCTTTGCATCGATAGCCGCTTCCAGGCGGTGGTGCTTTGGCATAGTCTCTTTCCCGGAATATTCCACATCCGGCTCAAAGCCGATTTTCGCATTGACATACGGATGTATCTGGGTATCTAATGTATAATGCGCTAACAGCCCGAAAAAATAGCTGACGCCAATCTGGAATGCCTCTGCCT
Organism: uncultured Lachnospiraceae bacterium; assembly: GCA_947589455.1. Classification (GTDB taxonomy): domain Bacteria; phylum Bacillota; class Clostridia; order Lachnospirales; family Lachnospiraceae; genus Butyribacter. The sequence goes on from CANQCD010000083.1 coordinate 10,586, forward strand.
CCCCAAGCTCCCAGATTTCCTGTAAAAGACAGGCAAAATAACGTCCCGAGCCCTCGCCATGCATCCGGCTGCCCAGATTTTTCTGGTAAGCGCTCAAAAGCATAGCGCCGTTGTATAAGAACAGATCCGGTCCCTGACAGCCGATGGCAAAGACCTTTCTGTGTTTTTTTGCCATGGAAGAAAACAGCCTGTCCTCCATCTCCTCTAACACATCCTGCCCAAAAAGAATGTGCGTTGCAAATCCTGCCATAAGTTTCCTCCAATCCGTAAATCTTCCTCTTCGTTAATCTTTATCCAGATGTTTGCAAATCGTTTCGCAATCACCTAAATCTTCATAAAGGGACGCGGCGGCAATCCCGGCCTGTAAGCTTTGACAGAACATATCCGCCTGCGCTTCAGAGCACGCCGCGCTCTATGAATCAATCCCTGCCCAAAACACCCAG
>CANQCD010000084.1 GCA_947589455.1 uncultured Lachnospiraceae bacterium
ATTATGGAGAGGATGAACCGGGGCGTCACGCATATCACAGGAACCGGGATGTACAGCGGCAAAAAGAGAGAGATCCTGATGTGTGTTGTGGGCAGGCGGGAGATCGTCTCCGCCGTCCGTCTGATCCAGCGGCGCGATGCAGGCGCGTTTATTATCATCCAGAACACGCATGAGATCATGGGGGAAGGATTCGAGGATGAGAACAGGCTGTAACAGCCGCCCGGCGCCCTGATTTTGCTTCCAATCAATGCAGGGGACGCGATACTGGAGTTTAGCGGCGAAAAAACGCCCGGCGCCCTGATTTTGCTTCCAATCAATGCAGGGGACGCGATACTGGAGTTTAGCGGCGAAAAAACTGCCCGGAGGCTTGTTTTTGTTCAAAACAGACAGTATTTTGCAGTAAAATTTGTTAAATTATACGAAAAAAATCAAAATATATACGCATTGCACAAAACATGAATTGTTTTTTTGGCAATGTCTGCTATGGTCAAGTTTACCTGAATAGTGTATTATAAGATACAGATGATACGTGATGAAAGTCGCGGGAAATTAAAATAACGGTGTATAGGAGGATACATAACTATGGCAAGTTTATCTTTAAAAAACATTTGCAAGACTTATCCGAATGGATTCCAGGCAGTGAAGAACTTCAATCTTGAGATTGCAGACAAAGAATTTATCATTTTTGTAGGACCATCCGGATGTGGTAAATCCACAACGCTCCGTATGATCGCAGGTCTTGAGGAAATCACAGAAGGCGAGCTGTGGATTGGAAATAATCTTGTGAATGACGTAGAGCCAAAGGACAGGGATATCGCGATGGTATTCCAGAATTATGCTCTTTATCCACATATGACAGTATATGACAATATGGCGTTTGGCCTGAAGCTGAGAAAGACTCCGAAGGATAAGATTGATAAGCTGGTAAAAGAGGCTGCGAAGATCCTTGATATTGAATCTTTGTTAGACCGTAAGCCGAAAGCTTTATCAGGCGGTCAGAGACAGCGTGTTGCAATGGGACGTGCGATTGTGCGTAACCCAAAAGTATTCCTGATGGATGAGCCGTTGTCCAACCTGGATGCAAAGCTTCGCGTGCAGATGCGTATCGAGATCTCAAAACTCCATCAGAGTCTGGAAGCTACTATTATCTATGTAACGCATGACCAGACAGAGGCTTTGACACTGGGTACAAGGATCGTTGTTATGAAAGATGGCGTTATGCAGCAGGTTGCTTCTCCAATTGATCTATATACTAAGCCGTGCAACATCTTCGTAGCAGGATTCATCGGTTCACCACAGATGAACTTTATCGACTGCGTAGCTGTCCAGGAAGGCAATGACGTTAAGCTGGAGTTTGGTTCTTATTCTGTCAAGCTGCCGGAGAATAAGTCTAAGAAGATCATCGAAGGCGGTTTCGTAGGAAAAGATTTGGTAATGGGTATCCGTCCGGAAGATATCAAGGACGAAGAACTTTTTGTAAATGCGGGAACAGATAATATATTAGAGGCGACTGTCAGAGTGTACGAAATGCTCGGCGCAGAAGTATTCCTGTACTTTACAGTAGAAGACCACGATATTACCGTACGCGTCAATCCGCGCACAACTGCTCGTCCGGGAGATACGATCAAGATCGCACTGGATGTCAGCAAGATTCACGTATTTGATAAGGAAACAGAGAAAGTGATTACAAACTAGACGGTTTCCGAAAAAATAAAAAGGGGATGCGAAAGCGTCCTCTTTTTATTTTTTCATAATATTTCATTGCAAATTTTGGTCATTCTGAGTATAATACAAGTAATCTTACAATAGTCGCTGCCCGGGCGGAGAATTGGGTGGCGGGGAAATGGAAGCTCGGTGGCAAAAAGAGTGTTGGAGGGATGCTATGATATCGAATCAGGTACTGCAGACAACGATTGACGGGTTGAAAAATATCACGAGAATTGATATTTGTGTGATGGATGTGGAGGGAAAAGCGCTTGCGACAACGATCAACAATATCGAAGAGTATGAAGAGGCGGTAATGGCGTTTGTAGATTCTCCTGCGGACAGTCAGGTACTGCAGGGATATCAGTTTTTTAAAGTGTTTGACGAACATCAATTAGAGTATGTTATTCTGGCAAAGGGTGACAGCGATGATGTGTATATGGTGGGCAAACTGGCCGCTTTTCAGATCAAGAACCTTTTGGTCGCCTACAAAGAGCGGTATGACAAAGATAATTTTATCAAAAATTTATTATTAGACAACCTTTTGCTGGTTGATATCTACAACCGTGCCAAAAAGCTTCATATTGAGACAAATGTGCGCCGCGTTGTGTTTCTGATCGAGACAAAGAACGAAAAAGACGTGAATGCGTTGGAGACGGTGAAAGGGTTATATGCCGGCAAGAAAAAGGACTTTATCACACAGGTGGATGAAAAAAATATTATCCTGGTAAAAGAAGTCGCAGAGGATGAGACATACGATGATATGGAAAAGACTGCCCGGGTGATCCTGGATATGTTAAACACAGAGGCGATGACACAGGTACACGTCTCATACGGCACAATGGTGCAGGAGATTAAGGATGTTTCCCGCTCCTACAAGGAAGCTAAGATGGCGCTGGACGTTGGAAAGATTTTTTACAGCGACCGCAATGTGATCGCATATAGCAGTTTGGGGATCGGCCGTTTGATCTATCAGCTCCCGATGCCTTTGTGTAAAATGTTTATCAAGGAGATTTTTGGGGATAAATCGCCGGATGATTTCGATGATGAAACGATTGCGACGATCAATAAATTTTTTGAGAACAGCCTGAATGTGTCGGAGACGTCCAGACAGCTGTATATCCACAGGAATACGCTGGTATACCGTCTGGATAAACTGCAGAAGAGTACAAATCTGGATTTGAGGGTGTTTGATGACGCCATTACGTTTAAAATTGCCCTGATGGTCGTAAAATATATGAAATATATGGAGAATTTTGAATATTAGGGACTTGCATTTGCGGTGTCCTATTATGTTTTTTTGTGGTGAGGGTGCGGGCAGACGTAACGTTTTGCCTGCACCTTGCGTTGCATTTACTGGTCTGCCCGGAATGGAGGAAATTGTATGGATGAGCAGGAGCGATTGATTGATATGCAGGATGTTTCTGTCCGTTATCCAAATGGGACAGAAGCGTTAAAAAAGCTGAACCTGCATATAAAGAAGGGAGAGTTTCTCTTTGTTGTGGGAAGCAGCGGCTCTGGAAAGTCTACCTTTATCAAAACTTTGCTGGGGGAACTGCCGGTTGCATCCGGCTCGGTATCTGTGTCAGGCAGGCGTCTTGACAAGATGAAGAGGAGAGAGATTCCCTATTACAGGAGAAGCCTCGGCGTTGTCTTTCAGGAATTTCGCCTGTTAGACGACAGGAATATTTTTGAGAATATCGCGCTGGCACAGGAAATCCTGGGAGTTCACAGACTGCGGATCAAAAGAAATGTGGGAATGATGCTGGAGATGGTAGGGCTTCAGGGAAAAGCGGGGGCGTTCCCGCAGGAATTGTCCGGCGGCGAGCAGCAGAGGGCGGCGATTGCAAGGGCAATGGTCAATCGTCCGGGAATCCTTTTGGCAGATGAGCCGACGGGAAACCTCGATCCTGATAATTCCTGGGAGATCATGAAACTGTTAGAAGAGATGAACCGTTTGGGAACGACTGTAATCGTGGTGACGCATAACAATGAAGTGGTGGATAAGATGAAGAAGCGGGTTGTCGTATTAAAAAACGGAAATCTTGTCAGCGATGAGGAACAGGGAGGCTATATACAGTGAGGACATTATGCTATGGATTAAAGCAGGGAATCAAAAATATCGGGCAGAACAGACTGTTTTCACTGGCGGCGATTGGAACGATCGCGGCGTGCCTGTTTTTGCTGGGACTATTTTATGTATTGGTGAGCAACTTTCAGCATATGGTGTTTAATGCAGAGAGCGCAGTAGGAGTCACTGTGTTTTTTGATGAGGGGATATCACAGGAACAGATTAAAAAGATTGGGGAGGAGATCCGCGCATGTAAGACGGTGGAAAAGGTAGTTTATATTTCTGCGGAGGAAGCGTGGGAGAATTTCCAGAAAGAGATGTATTCCGGGGAAGAACAGATCAGCGATACATTTGGAGATGACAATCCTCTGAAGGATTCTTCCTCTTATGAAGTATATCTTAGCGATGTATCCAATCAGGCGGGGATTGTGCACACGATCGAAAAGATGGACGGGGTACGCAAAGTCAACAGCTCTGGCACTGTGGCGGATAGCCTGGGCAGTTTTAATTCCCTGATAACTTATATTTCTGCTGGTATTATCGTACTCCTTCTGCTGGTTTCTGTATTTTTGATCAGCTCTTCGGTTGCCGTCGGCATCCGTGTGAGGAAGGATGAGATTTCTATTATGCAGCACATTGGGGCGACTGATTTGTTTATCAAGCTTCCTTTTCTGGTAGAAGGCGTCCTGATTGGCCTGGCTGGCGCAGTGATTCCGCTCGTCTTGCTGGGATTTTTATACCAGAGGATCGTCGGGTTTATCCTCGGACATTTTTCCGTGTTGTCGCGGTGGCTTACCTTTGTGGGCATGGCGGAAGAGTTTCGGGTATTGCTTCCGCTGTCGTTAGCTGTCGGCGTCGGGATTGGATTTTGGGGAAGTTTCAGCTCGGTGAGGAAGCATCTGAGACAATAGAAGCGAAAAAGGCAGTGGAATGGAGATTACACACGGCTATTTGTGAGAAAGACTTTTGTTTTTTGGAGCGTTTACAAATAGCTTTGATGGCACGCGCCGTCGCGCAAAACGCTCCGGAATGAGGGATTTTTATGAAGTGGACGAAGAAGAAAAAAATAATTTCCGGCGTAACAGCCTGGCTGCTGCTTGCAAATCTTTTTTCAGCGTGGGGGACTGCGTTAGAGCAGGGAAAGCAGGCAGTATGGGCGTCGGGACAGGATATCGGAAGCCAGATTAACAGCTCCGGCAAATGGCGTGAGCAGGGAAAGCAGGCAGTGCGGACGGCGTCGGGACAGGATATCGGAAGCCAGATTGACAGCGCTGGCAAACGGCGGGCGCAGCTGGAACAGGAAAAACAAGAGCTGGAAAGCGATATCAAAAAAATACAGAAAAAGAAGGGAAATGTATTAGAATATATTAGAAAGCTGGATGAACAGGCGGAGCGCCTGACAGAAAAAATCACGCAAAACCGGGGAGACATCAGGGAAGTAAAAAAGTCGGCGGCGAAATTAAAAAAACAGAAACAGGATGTAATAGAACAAAAAAATAATCAGTATGACATTATGAAGAGGCGCATAAAATATTTATATGAGAATGGGGAGGAGAGCTATCTTCAGGTATTACTTGAGGCAGACAGCCTCGCCGAACTTTTCAACCGCTCTGAATATATCAGCCAGGTCAGTGATTATGACAATACGATGTTCCAAAAATACCAGAAGACCTGCGACAGGATAGCCGCTTCGGAAAAAGCGCTGGAAAACAAGTTGTCTGAACTGCAGGCGTTAAAAGAGAGCCTGCAGCTAAAGCAGGATTCGCTGGATACATTGAGTGAGGAAAAAAACAAAGAACTGGAAGATTACCAGAAACAGCTGCAGGAGAAAAATCAGGCGGTGGATCAGGCGGAAAATGAGATCAAAAGGCAGGAAGCAGAATTAGAACGCCTTCTTGAAAGACAGCGGCAGCAGCAGGAAGAACAGGAGAGAGAACGGCAGAGAGAACAGGAGAAAACCCCATCGGAAGATAACAGCCAGACGCCTTCCGAGGGAGGATACCGCTGGCCTCTGGCGGCAGCGGGGCGCATCACTTCTTATTTTGGGTACCGCAGCGCGCCGACAGCCGGCGCGAGCAGTTACCATAAAGGGATTGACATTGCTGTGCCGTCGGGAACCCAGGTGCTTGCGACAAAGGCGGGTACGGTGGTGGCCGCAGCCTATTCCTCTTCGGCGGGAAATTATGTATCAATCTATCATGGGGCGGGCGTCTACTCGTATTATATGCATTGTTCCAGTTTAAGTGTCAGCACCGGCATGACGGTTTCTGCGGGGCAGCAGGTTGCGCTGTCCGGGAGTACCGGCATTTCCACAGGACCGCACTTACACTTTGCGATTTATGCCGGAGGGGCATATGTAGATCCGTTACGTTATATTTCACAGTAAAGAAAGAGGAGAACAAGTGGATAGGAATCATTTTTTGGGAAGCCGGAAAGAAGAGTCGGAAGAAGAGAACCGTTTTGGGCTTGCAGGAAAGCGGGGAGGATTGGCAGATCCCTTCCGTGCGGAGAGAGACTTTGAGGAGGGCATGGGACAGGACGGTATGGCAGAGAGCGGGAAAAAAAGGAGCGCCATAAAAGACAACAATATGGCAAGGGGATTTCTGCTTGGAATCCTGACCACCGCTTTCGGAGTGTTGCTTATGTTGTATGCATTGCAGTCAAAGGGCGTGCTGGTCGTATCTAACGCTGTGGGAGACCATTCTGCCGAGCGGCAGGAAATGAAACAGAAGATTTACAGGAAAGTGGGGATTTTAGAGCAGTATATCGATCAGTATTACCTGGATGAAATAGACCCCGAAAAAATGGAAGACGCCGTCTATAAAGGAGTGATCGCAGGGCTTGGCGATGATTATGCAGCGTACTACAATAAAGAAGAATATGTCGATATGATGGAGAAAACAAACGGTACGTACTGCGGGATTGGCGCATATATCTCCGCAGACAACAAGACGGGGACCATTACGATCATCAATCCGATGAAAAACAGCCCGGCCAGGAAAGCGGGGTTAAAGGCGGGAGATATTATTTTATCGGCGGACGGCCAGGAAGTGACAGGAATGGAGATCTCAAAAGTCCAGTCGCTGCTAAAAGGGGAAAAAGGCTCTAAAGTACGCATTACTGTGAAGCGGGGGGATGAGCAGAAGGAAGTGGCAGTAGTCAGGGATCAGATAGAGGAAGACACCGTCAGTTTTCATATGCTGGGGAAAGAGATCGGATATGTCCAGGTCAGCAGTTTCGAGCAGGTCACGCCGAGGCAGTTTCAAAAGGCGGTTCGAACGCTGGAAAAACAGGGTGAAAAGGCGCTGATCATTGATTTGAGGAATAATGGCGGCGGTTTGCTGGACTCCGCGGTTTCGATGTTGGATTATATGCTGCCAAAGGGAGTTGTTGTATACAGTAAAGATAAATCCGGCAAAAGGCAGGATTATTATGCGGAGGCTGCGGATTGCTTCCAAAAACCGGTTGCAATTCTTGTGAACGAAAACAGCGCCAGCGCATCCGAAGTCTTTTCTGGTGCGATGCAGGATAAAAAAGCGGCGGCATTGATTGGCACGCAGACTTTTGGAAAAGGGATCGTGCAGGCAATCTTTCCTCTAAACGACGGCTCGGCAGTAAAGATGACAACGGCAAAATATTATACGCCGAAGGGGCGTGATATCCATGGAAAGGGATTGACGCCGGATATTGAGGTGACGCTCCGCAAAGGGACAGAAGAGCTGCCGGGTACGGGACAAAAGACGGATAATCAGATTCGGGAATCATATGAGTATTTGGAAAAGCAGATCATGAGGGATTAAAATGGCGTATGGAACTGTCGGAATCCGCAGACACTCTTTCTTGACAATTTCATCGGTTAGGCATATGATAGTTTTATAAATTTGGACGAAGTTTTGCTCGGGGATGGGATTTGGAAATCAAATGTAACAGGAGGTGTTGGTCATGACGTTTGAAGAAATCGTAGAAAAGGCGAGAAAACGTTTGGAAGGAGCGGATCTGAGCAAGGTAGACGGTTTTCTTGCAATCCAGGTGAATATTACCGGCGAGGGCGAAGGGATTTTTTATGTAGAGGTAAAAGATGGCGTGCTGTCTGTGGAGCCATATGAATATTATGACAGGCAGGCGATTGTGACGATGCAATCCAAAAACTTCCTCTCCATGCTGGAGGGCAAATTAGATCCGGTTTTGGCGTTTACTGTCCGCAAACTAAAGATAGACGGTAATGTGGAAAAGGTGGTTGAATTTAGCCGGCTGTTGTAGGAGACACGTCCTGCCCTCCGTTTTGCTACTGTGGGACTGAAAGTGGACGCTCAGCGCGGAAGGGCAGGTTTTATTGGATGATACCGGACGGAAGGCATGGATGATATGAAACCAAAGATTTAACATGGATGAAATCAGATGGAAGGCCTGGCATGGATGATACCAGACCGCAGATTTAACATGGATGATACCAGACCGCAGAAATGAGAGGTGTTCACGAAAATGAAAAACACCATACAGAAGTTTGTTTTATTGGCAGCAGTATTTGCACTGTCTCTGGCATATGCCGCAAAACCGGTATATGCCGGGCAGGAAAGCTTCTCTGAGGAAACGGCTTTTACTCCAGAAGAAAAAGAATTGATTCAGTCGATAGGGGTGTTAAAAGTTGGTTACGTAATGGATCGCAAGCCGATTTCCTTTCTGGATGAGGATACAGAGGAGCTGGGCGGTGTTTCCAGAATGATCTTTGACAAGATTCAGGAGATCAGCGGTCTGCAGTTTCAGTATGAACCATTGCCGCAGGGGGCGGTTACTTATGATTATCTGTGGAAGGAAGGGTTTGACCTTGTTACCAGCGTAGAATACAATGCGGAGAATTTAAAAGCGAATGGTATTCTGGTCAGCCAGCCATATTTGTCCAGCAAAAAAGTAATCGTCGGGCATGAGGGAGTTACGTTAGACAACAAGAAAAAGTTACGGATCGCTGTTGCGACAGGTTCCCAGACATTAAAAAAAGTTTTGCATGAGCAGTATCCGAATTTTGAGATTGTGGATTATGACACGATTGATGCGTGCTTTGAGGCAGTCAACCAGGAGAACGGCGAGGCTGATTTCCTGATACAGAATCAGTATGTGGCGGAGTATCGGATGTATAAGCCGCAGTATGAGAATTTGCGGGTATTGCCTGTCCAGGGACTGGATGACAAGCTTTGTTTTTCTGCGGTAATCCCGTTAGATGATGTAAAAAAAGAACTTATAAAAGAAAGGCAGCAGCTGATTGAGATTCTGAACAAGTCGATTGCTCAGATATCGGAGGATGATGTGACAAACTACATTATCCGCGCCGATATGGAAAACCAGTACCATGATACGCCGGCTGACTTTTTTTACCGTCATCGCTATCCGGCGACATTTTTGGCAGCAGCGCTGCTTCTTTTGTGCACTATGATTTGTATCCTGATCCGCCTGCGCATCCGTACGCTTAAGGTACAGGCAGATGCAGAGACAAAGTCGCAGTTTTTGTCCATGATGAGCCATGAGATACGGACTCCATTAAACGGATTGCTTGGATTAAACTATCTGATTACCCAGAATCTGGAGGACAGAAACAAAGTAAAGGGATATCTTCGTCAGTCTTCGGACGTGGCAAAATATCTCCTCACCCTGTTAAATGATATCCTTGATACGTCAAAGCTGCAGAGAAAGCGCCTGCAGCTGGAGAATAAGCCGTTTTCCCTGGAAGAAATGCTAAAAATGGTTTATTTTATGACAGAAAAGAGGATGAAAGAGAAAGGGATTTCGTATTCTGTAAAAAAAGAAATCGAATACCCCGATTTAATGGGGGATGAAGTTCGAATACAACAGGTTGTGTTAAATATCCTGGACAATGCATATAAATTTACGCCGGCCGGCGGCGCTGTGGAAATAGAGGTTTTTCAGAAAAAACATGCAGATCAGAAAATCTGTACCCATATAGAGATCAAGGATACCGGCTGCGGCATGAGCGATGCATTTCAGAAGATTATTTTTCATTCCTTTACCAGGGAGAGTAATGTCGTTTCTAAAGGGAATCAGGGCACCGGACTGGGAATGGCGATAAGCCATGAGCTGGCGCAGATGATGGGAGGAAACCTGACGGTTCAGAGCAAGCTGGAAAAGGGAAGCCGTTTTAAATTTACTTTTGTGACAGATTATGTCCTGAAGGAAGAAGGCGGGCAAGAAAAAGCTGTTGCGAAGAAAAGGGGGAAGAAACCAAAGGAGACATATCGGATTCTTGTCGCAGAGGACAATGAATTAAATGCAGAGATTATAATGGATTTGTTGGAAGAGGAGGGTTTTTCTGTCACTCTGGCAGAAAATGGAAAAGAAGCGGTGGAATTGTTTGAAGCTTCGGATGCCGGGACATATGACTGCATTCTGATGGATATCATGATGCCGGTGAAGAATGGCCTGGAAGCAACCAGAGAGATCAGAAACCTGAGGCGTGAAGATGCGGCTGATGTAAAAATTATCGCATGTACTGCCAATGCATTTGATGAGGATAGACAGGCGGCTTTGGAAAGCGGGATGGATGATTTCGTTGCAAAGCCGATTGATATAGAGAAATTGTTAGAGAAGCTGCAGAAGTAGCTGGATGATATTTTGTTTTTCGGGGTATGGCGTAGTTTGGTAGCGCGCACGACTGGGGGTCGTGAGGTCGCAGGTTCAAATCCTGTTGCCCCGATTTTTACTTTACTTTATAGGAAACTTTCCGTTTCCTATAAAGCAAAAATATTTATGCGCACAACCAGCAAAGGAAAATGTCACTTCGTGACGCTGGTTGGCGCGGCAAAGTGTGCTTCGCATTTTGTTCTTGTTAATTCGCAAGAGTGTGCGAAGCACACTTTATTCTGGGATAGGAAATTGCAAGTCTCCTAAAGGAGTGCTTTGAAATGTAGTGGGGCACAAGGGCAAAACGCTGGTTTTGCCCTTTATTCTGGGATAGGAAATTGCAAGTTCTTCTAAAGGAGTGCTTTGAAATGTAGTGGAGCACAAGGGCAAAGCGCAGGCGGTGCTTTTTTTCTTGGAAAATTCCGGGTTGATTGCCCGGAATTTTTGCGTTCAGGGAGAATGTTTCGTCAGGAGAGATCGTCGGGATTTTAGGTTCAGGGAGAATGTTTCGTCAGGAGAGATCGT
>CANQCD010000085.1 GCA_947589455.1 uncultured Lachnospiraceae bacterium
GCTTTCCCGGGGATACATCTTCCTCTGTCGTGATGGAATCTCCCTCGATAAAGTCCATGATCTCCTGGTAGCTGTAGGGTTCAAATTCCCTTGCAGCGCCTTTCAAAATAATGGCAAGCACTTCTTTATTTTTGTATAACTCCTTGCTGGCGCGATCCAGCCCGGCTAAATTTTCCGTTATCTGGAATGAGTGGAGCAGTTCCATGCTCCCCTGCAGATTTTCTTCTCCCATTTACCGTCCTCCTGTGTGTTCATTATAACTGTTTTCGTCTGTTTCTACAATAATAGATTGTCGCTGGATTTTTCCGTTTTCGTAATAATAAATCGCCGCCGGATTTTTCCGTTTTCTGCGATTTCTGAAAGTCTCTATGTTAAAGAATAAAGTATTATTATCACAAAGCAAATAGAAATGGTACTTTACCGCACAGAAGATGATTCTGCAACAGTAAGTGCTCTGATTAAAGACGAAACCATCTGGATTACGCAGAAAGCAATGGCAGAACTATTTGGCATTGACAAATCCGGTATCAGCAGGCACCTTGCCATAATTTTTGAACAAGCGAATGGAAGGAACGAATCCATTCCATCTGTTCCAGTGAGCGCAGAATCTGGCAACAAATTACAGATATTTTTGCAGAGTGCAGCATTGATTACAAGAAATATCTTTCAGGCAGAGCCGTACGCTCTGTCTTTTTCTTGTAAAAATCAAACTAGCGTATCAAAACCGGCATATCTTTGTTGGGACGGAAGTACATAAATGTGCCGATTGTAAAGCACTTAGCAGGTGCGGAAAGGAGATTTCAACTATTAGATCGACATAGTTTATCTTTTGTGCAGAAACCTGAAAGTAATAGCATATGCGGCGTGATTTGTCAACAAGCCGCACAGCTAACAATGGAGCAAAAACTCGCATAATTTTCGTTCTTCTTCGGTATCTCTGCTATTGAGGAATTTCACTGTCCCAAGGCTGTCTGCGTCGGACAATTTCCCCGCCTCTGCAAGCCGCCGCCTCATCTCTCTGGCGGTTCCGCTGCCGCCGTCAAAAATAGCGACCTCTTTTCCTGCGACTTCCGCAATCGCCTCCCTCGCAAACGGATAATGGGTGCAGCCCAGCACGATCGCATCAATCTTTCCGCCGACGTTTCCGAGAAGCTCTGTCAGATAACGTTCCAGCTCAACGCTATGTAATTCTCCCCGTTCTACAAATTCCATCAGCCCCGGACAGGGAAGCGGGATAATCTCCGCCTGCCCTTCATACTGCTTCATCAGAAGCTTGAATTTCTCCAATTTTACAGTCATCGGCGTCGCCATCACAACAATGCGCGACTGCGGCTTGGCAAGCGCCGCCGGCTTGATCGCCGGTTCAATCCCAACTAACGGCAGCCTGGGATATTTTTTCCTGAGAATCGCCACAGCGGCGCTCGTCGCTGTATTACATGCTACAACAATCGACTTCGCACCGTATTCTAACAGCTTTTCGACATTGCCGATCGTCAGGCTTCGCACTTCTTCCAGGCTTTTTGTGCCGTATGGCGCATGAAGGGAATCCCCTAAATACAGATAATCTTCACAGGGCATGACAGCGATCAATTCCCTGAGAACGCTGATGCCTCCTACGCCGGAATCAAACACTCCGACCGGCTCTCTGTTTTTCATGGCAATATCCTCGAACCTGTTAATCTTTTTCAATAATTTCTTTATAAAAACCAGAATAATCCTTGCGGCCTTCTTTCATCGCTGCGATCGCCGCACGCGGATGCTGGTTTAAATGGCCTGTCAGCATATATGGAATGTCAAATCCCCATTCCACTCCCTGCTCTTTTAACGGAACGATATTTTCCTCGATAAATTTGACTACCGGAAATAATTTATACTTCGGGTTTTTCAGAAAACCGAGAAGCAGTTCCATCGGACAATTACCGGCGCCGCGCCCCATTCCGCTCATCGTGGCGTCCAAATAAGACACGCCCTGTGCACAGGATTCAATCGTATTGGCAAACGCAAGCTGCTGGTTGTTATGCGCATGGATGCCAATGTATTTTCCATATTTTTCAGCCACTTCCATATACTGATCTGAAATCTTGCGAATCTGCTCTGGGAACAGCGAGCCGAAGCTGTCTACAATATAAATGCCGTCAACGCAGCATTTTCCCAACATCTCCAGCGCCGTTGCAATATCTGACTCCTTCGCATTGGAGATTGCCATGATATTACAAGTCGTCTCATATCCTTTGCGGTTGGCGTCTTCAATCATATCAATCGCCGCCGGCATCGTATTGACATAAGTCGCTACGCGCACCAAATCGACCGGGCTTTCGCTGCGCTCGTGGATGTCTGCTTTGTAATTGCATCTCCCGACGTCCGCCATAATAGATATTTTTAGATCGGTATCGTTATCGCCGACAATCTCCCGGATATGTTCGTCTGCTGCAAACTTCCATTTTCCAAAATTGCTCTCATCAAACATTTCTTTGTCCGCACGGTATCCAAATTCCATGTAATCCACACCGGCTTTTACATTCGCCCTGTATAATGCTTTTATAAAATCATCTTCAAAATAAAAATCATTGACCAGACCTCCGTCACGGATTGTCGCGTCCACTACCTTGATATCGGGACGGAATGAAAGTAAATCTCCTTTTTGTGCCACGTTTTTTTCCTCCTCTTTCAAAAACTGTATTCACTGACTGTTTTTCTCTCGTAAACACATAGTATTTTGATTATACTAAACTCTGGTAAAGAATGCAAGCACCGCCGGATGGCTGGCAAACACGCCTGCCGAACGGCTCTGCAAACACGCCTGCCGAACGGCTCTGCAAACACACCTGCCGAACGGCTCTACAAACACGCCTGCCGGACGGCTCTGCAACACACCTGCCGGACGGCTCTGCAAACACGCCTGCCAGACGGCTCTACAAACGCACCTGCCGAACGGCTCTACAAACACGCCTGCCGGACGGCTCTACAAACACGCCTGCCAGATGGCTCTACAACATGCCTGCCGGTTAGCTCTGCGAAAAAAGGACCATGTTCATCCAACATGGTCCCTGATAAAACTCATACAACCCAAAATGCCGTTTCCTGAATTTTGAGTCCTAGCAATTGCTAGGTGGGCAACCGCACATGCGCCTCTGCCTTCCACTGCTAAGGAGGCCTGGCATACTCGCAAAAATGTAGGAATCCCAATTATAAGGTGTAGGTTCAAAATATCAGGATTATCGAACATCCCAGGCATTTTATTTTTATAAATACCTGTTTTTAATCTATACTTAGTATATACAGAATCACCGGAAATTACAACTACAATTTTATTTTTTAATTTTCTTATTTTATTAGTTCAAGCAAAAGGCATATGTGCACTCGGAACATTCACCTGTCAGAGCCCGCTCCATTGCGGGCAAACCTAAAAAGCGCCGTACAGGATGCAGCGCATCCCATACGGCATTTTTCTGTCTATCATGATAAACTACTCCACACCTTAATCTTCCTCAGCTTCTTTCAGTTTTTCTGGAATTTCCGGCTCATAAAAGCAAAATAATGAAGCAGAATTTGCATTCTTAACTGCAGTCTTCTCTAATACTTCACTGAGCATCTCTTTCAAGTTCTTTTCCATTTCTCTGGCCTCCTCTCATAATATTTAAAAAGCAGCTCTGCTTACAGGAATATCTTAGCAGATTTTTGTCTAATATGCGGATTTTTGCTCGAATGGTATGATTTTGTGTCTGAATGGTCAAAAAAAGTATAATTAAAGTTTATAAATAAACAAATGAGTTAATCCCCAGAGGCGCCGCCGCCCTTATTTTATCTCATAAATAACTACTACCGCCATCACGGAATCTTCTGTCTGCGTAAGCTTAAACTCGCCGTTCATAAGCTTTATCTGACGCTGAACGCTCTGAATCCCTATCCCGTGCAGACGGCTGTTCTTCTTGCTGCTTTTTGAAAAATTGATCGCTTCCGGCATCTTATTGTTGATGATCTTGATAAACAGATTGTCTTTGCTACATTTCATCGAGAGCTCTATCTTTTTCTCTGGAAGGTCTTCTACCCCGCGGATCGCATTGTCCAGCAGATTTCCCAGCACGATTGCAATCCGCTCATTGTCTATTTTCAGGCCAGCGGGGAGCTCCAGCTGGCAGACGACATGGACACCCTGGCTGCGAGCGTATAAAACCTTTGCGTTTACGATACCGTCAATCCCCGCGTATCCGGTTATAATATAGCCGTACTGCTGCTTTAGCAGCCCTGTCTGTTCTTCTAAAACCCTTCCCAGTTTCGCATAATCTTTTTTCAGGAACAGCTCCCGGATATATAACATCAGATTTTTATAGTCGTGCAGCCTTCCGCTCCATATCTCAAAATTCTTCTTTTCCTCCTCCAGCGTACGCAGAAGAAACTCATTATGTAAATCCATCATGCGTATCTCCTCTTTCCGACCCTGGCTGTCCGCAGTAACGGCAAAGAAAAGGAAGAACAGAACCTCTACAGCCAACAGCAGAGAAAAGATGAGCACCTCGGAACCAAAAATCTGATTTCTATCCATAAAATTCTGAAAGACATAGACGGCAAAGCAAAAAATACTGCCGCTGATTACTGTCAAAAGATACAGATAACTTTTCTTTAACTGCTTCATCTCAGGCGATTTCCAGTACAGCAGCAAGACAAGCAATAATAACAGTACCTTTGATATCGCTGTCCCGACAATCCGAAAAAGCGTCATGTCCTGGAAATAATTGAACTCCTGACGAAAACAATATGTCATAAGAGCGACAGTGGAATAATCAACCAGCGCTATAAATAAAATATATACAATAGTCAGCGTCACTATTTTTGCCCATTCTCTCCTGTACATCCAAAACTGTGTACCTAAAAGAATAGACACAAAAGCCAGCGACCGAATCAGAGAATAGACGTTGATCTGCATCGTGACCGCATTCATAATCGCCGTGAGAACATTGACGGCAGCCGTCCCTATCAAATGCTTCTTCATCCCTTCTCCCTCTAAAAAGACAGATACAAAAAACAGGCAGATTGTCGCCTCTACCATGCTTGCAGCCATATCTACTATTTGATATAAAACATCCATCCTCGTTTTCTTCTCCACTTTGTACTTAAATCATTTTTCCCCAGTAATCCATCATAACATCTTCGATTTCCTGCCGCTTTCTTCTGCTGATCGGAAGTTTTTTGTCCAGTTCTACCACCACATCCGTCTTTGTGATTGAGCGGATATGCCTTTTATTGACGATGCAGCCTCTGTGAATCCACACAAACGCGCTGTCTTTCTCTTTCATACTGTCCCATATCTCTTTGATGCCCTTTCTGGTTTCGTATATCTTATTCTGGATTGTATAGATACAGCACTTCCTGTTCTGCATCTCAATATACAGGATGTCCCTTGTCTTCATTGTAATGAGGCCGTCCTGCGTCTTGATGACCAACGATATACTGCGGTTGGCTATCACCTTCTCACAGGCAGCCGACAGCGCCGGCAATAATTCCATCTTCATAAATTCTTTTCGAATATACCGAAAAGGCGCATATTCAAAAGAATCATATACATATTCGCCGTGGGACGTCATAAAAATAAGCACAACATCCAGATTCTCATCGCGGATCACCCTTGCCAGCTCCATTCCTGACATTCCCGGCATATCAATGTCTGTGATCAGGATATCGCTGTTTTCCTCACTGTTGCGCAGACGTTTCAGGACGCCGTCAGAAGTGCAATAGGGCATCACATCCGTCTTTTCCTTGCAATATGTATTTTCAGACAGATACTCCATGATCTCGTCCACAGTCTCTTTTTCATCATCACACAATAGTATATCTATCACCAGATTCACCTCTTTTTTCCAATTCATTCCCCTATTTTAATTTAAAACCACTATTCCGCCGCAGCCCGCTGTTCCAGCAGTCTGCCGTAAAGAATCCCTTTTTGAATAAAATAAAAGGAAACGGCGCTTGCATTCATGAGAAGGCAGGCTGCAAAAATCGGGGGCTGCAAAACCCAGCATACCACGATAACAGCCATCTCCGCCACGAGAATGACATTTGCCCTTTTCTCCGTCCCCTTGACCTTGCCCGGCAGCGGTTTCCCAAGCAGCGCCAGGGCGTCGATCAGCAATACGATTGGAAATTCCAGCTCGCCAAAATTCTGATACAGTAGATCACAAGTAAAGACGGACACGACAAAGAAAAGGATGGAACAGATCATGCACACCCCCGAACTTTTGAAATGAAATCCGCCAAGATACCGGCGCAGCGGTACAAACAAAAGAAGAAACGCCAGATATCCAGTCAATTTGCCAAAAAGTATGCCGAGGATCAGATTGATGATCAAAATACCGCCATTCAAAAGAATGACTTCCATCGCATACTCGTAAATATCCCTCTTCTCCCTGTCTAACCACTTATGCCGAAGCAAAAAAAATACTAATTCCTCTGCTGCTGTCTGAATCATAAAAATCTCCATTCCAAGCGAATCGATTCGCTTTGCGCATGTACTCGCTTTTTGAATTTATTCGCTTTACGCTTTTTCATTGTTTCACCGGCTGCCCGACAGTTTCCGGGCAGGGCAGTTCTATCACGCCGGCGCCAAAAAATATCCTGGCGCTGGTATCAATATATTATAGAAGATTTTTTGTCATTATAACAGTTTTTTGTCTGAATGGTCGTTTTTTTTGTTCGAATGGTCAAATTTTTCCCTGATCTGCTCCCAGCGCAGAAAAACAATCAGCCCTGCCACCGCAGCTGCAAACAGGATCACACCCGGTACAAATCCCGGGGAAACATACGAAAATGTGATCTGATGTTTTCCGGCATCCGCCTTTACCGTGAGAAATGCATCGGCAAAACATCCTGTTTCCGCTTTTTTCCCATCAACCTTTACCGTCCAGCCCTCATCATACGGGATTGACGTCATGATCGTCTCGCCGTCAGCCACATCAATCTTTCCAGACAATTTCCCATGCCCCGTATCTGTTATCTCCATCTCCTTTGCGCGGAGCCTGTCCAACGTCGGGGTCAGGTTTTCCATATGAAGCTCGGCGATCGCCGCATAATCCACTGTCACCTGGCCTGCCGGCACAACGCGAACCGTCACAGTCTGCCCTGCCGTAAAGTTCCCCAGAAACAGGCTGCACTTTGTCTCCGTTGAAAAATAATTCCCCACCCACTCCTCATTGACATAGACATCCGCCGTCGTTATATTATTTGACTGCAGATCAAGGTAGACAGGATTGTCGGAAGCCGCCGTAAAAGTATAAATATATCCCGCGCCTGACTGCTCTGTCGTAAATTCATAATTGGTAAAATAACTGGTCTGCGTACCGGCGATCGTATTCAAAAAGAGATTCTGGTTCTGATATACGTCCCAGCCCCACTCTAACTGCGTCTGTGCCACAGGAGCGCTATACACTGCGGACAGGGCGTATTCATTCTTATAAGAAACTGCATTTTCCGTCTGGGACAGCCTCGTATATTCCTTTGGCGTCTTTGTGTCATCTAATACATACCGGACAGAAAAAAGGCTGTCCAACAGCGGATTTGAGCCATAGCCTGCATTCCAGATATGCGACTGCGCAAGCCCAAGCTTAGGCGTCACAGTATTAATCCCCGCATGATAAGTCGAAGAATAATGCGTCATGCCATGATAGCCAAAAAGCATGGCGTCATTTTTAGAAAATTCATAATTCTGGTTGATCCTGTAAAATCCGTTATCCGCCTCCTGGATTTCCTGCACTAACGGCTTTGTCCTATCAATCGCACCGCGGAACTCCGCCACAGAACAGTACGCAAATTCCCCATTCAGCCCCTCAAAGATCGCCTGGCCGTTTCGATCCATCTCAAACGAAACGACCACGGCGAGCAAAACGCCAAGACCCGTCCAAAAAAACTGTCCGTTTAAAACAGAAGCTGCCTGTCCGTCCTTTTTTATGTGCAGGAACAAAATGCCCTGTCCCTCATCCCATCCGGCTGCAATCTCACAGACTGCGCGCACGGCAAGATAGATAAGAAAGAAGCTGAGCACAAACGCATACCGGTACGGAAACCATGTCGGATACTGAAACCCATGCCATGCCATATCCAGCTTTGTATTGTAAAAGCTAAAGCAGATAAATGCCGCGATCAAAACAGCGCCTGCTTTCTCCTTCCACGAAATCCGCCGCAAAAGCAAGAAGACCACGGCAAACAAGACGCTCAGCCAGCTGCAGTAAACAGACGGAAGCCCACTGTTTGTAATACTGTCATATGCGCCGTTTGCAAATTTCCCAAACAGACGCGCAAACTCGAAATTCACCGTAATATCCGGCACATAAGACGCCCCCGCAAGCTTTCCCTGCATCAAATCTTTTGCCACCGGGATCAGAAGCGGGGCGGAAAGCCCGAAAGCAAACACAGTCCCCAGGATAAAGCGCAACGTCTTCCATCCATATTCCTTGACAGAATCCCGTCTCACCGTACACAAAACACGGAAAACCAGATAGATCGCCGTAAAAATCCCGACCATATAGCCGGTATAATAATCACAGATAAAGCTTGCCGCCAGCGCAAGCACATAATGCACGCCCTTTTTCCCGCGCAATATTTTTTCCACGCCCAGAAGCACCATCGGCAGCAAGATCACTCCGTCGATCCACATCAGGCACATGGAATACATCATATTATAAGACATCAGCGCATAGCAGACGGCAAACGGCAGAAGACAGAGCACCCTGAAATCAGTTGTCCCGGATACCGACTTTTCCCGCCCTCTGTTTTTGACAACGCCGTGCTCCCACAGATACCCTGCAAATCCGGCAAAACTCAACCCGCACAGGCCGATTTTTAACAGGGTAAGCGTCAAAATGGCGTCCGGAAGGTTTTTGAGAGGAAACAGCGCTGTGATCCACGACAGCGGACTCGCCACATAATAGGCAAACAGCCCCAGATAATTGCCGCCCATTGAGCGGGACCATGAGAAAAACAAAGAATCTTCTCCTGAAAAAATATAGCGCAGCGACGCAAAAAACTCCATATACTGATCCTTCATATCCATCATAAACAAAGTTTTCTCCCCAAACGGATAAAAGCCCTGCGCACGAAACAGTAAAAGCATCACGACAACCGGCGTCAAAAATGCCGCCGGATAAAAAATCCATTTTGCATAATCCTTTGTTTTTACTGAGTCATTCATATTGATCTGTCCTCCTAATGATTGGTGTATATAGTGCACGACATCCAGGGTTTCATCTAAACCATCTATCAGTATTGATTTGTACAACATAATATATTAAAACAGACAAAAAATCAATTTGAAATCCGAGAACTGCCATATTTCAGCCACCAAAATGTATAGAATTATGGTATAATAAGTTCCAAAATCACGAAAAACCAAAGGGAGGATACTCATGAAGAAAAAAATTCTTGCCGCCTTACTATGCTCTGCTGCAGCATTTTGCGCAATCGGATTCCGCACAGACGCCACAGGCATCTCCTTGAAAAAGTCAGCACAGACAAAAAGTCCGTACACCGGAAGTACATATACCCACGCAGAAGCCTTTGACGGCATGACCGTTTACAATGGGATTGATGTGTCAAAATTCCAAAAAACAATCGACTGGAATAAGGTAAAAGCGGCGGGCACAGATTTTGCATTTATCCGGCTGGGATACCGCGGTTACTCAAACGGTTCTCTGCAGGAGGACGAATATTTTAAGCGCAATGTCTCCGGCGCGATAGAGGCCGGAGTCAAAGTCGGGCTTTATTTTTATACAGAGGCGATCAACGAGAGCGAAGCAAAGGAAGAGGCAGAATTTTGCATTAAATTAGCCAAAAATTACAATATTACTTTTCCAATCGCCTATGACTATGAATTGTCAAACAAATCCGGCCGCCTGGTTAAAGCAAACCTTTCTAAAGCCGCCGCCACAAAAGACTGTATCGCATTCTGTGATACGATTGCAGAAAATGGATATACTCCGATGGTATACTCCAACAAATCGGATCTGGGAAGCCGGCTTGACGGCGCGGCGCTCGGCGAGAAATACCAGATCTGGCTGGCGCAGTATAATACAAAGGCATCCTATACCGGCCGTTATCAGTTCTGGCAATATTCCAGTTCCGGGACGGTAAATGGGATTTCCGGAAAAGTGGACTGCAATTTCTGGTACAGCAATAAGGGGATTGAAGAAAATCCGTTTGCCGCCGCCACCGCAGAACCCGCAGCGTCCGCAGAACCTGTTTCACTGGAAGATGCCGAGTTAGAAAGCCTTGACAGCGTAGTCTATAATGGCAAAGAGCAAAAACCAGAGCCTGCTGTAATGTTGGAGGATGAGATTTTAACTCCTGAAGAAGATTACACTCTTTCTTATGAAAATAATACCAATCCCGGAAAAGCGACTGTGACCGCGACCGGAACCGGCAATTATACCGGCGAGATATCCACCACCTTTAAAATCCTTCCGCGGGCTGTCTCGTCATTTAAGGGAAAAGCGGCGGCCTCAGCGATCACATTATCCTGGAGGAAAGTCTTCCATGCATCCGGTTATCAGATTTACCGGAAAGATACCGTCAACGGCACTTACAAAAAGATAAAGACCGTGACAAGCGGCAGTACCAAAAAATGGAAAAACAGCAAACTTGTAACAGACCACGAATATTATTATAAGATTCGTCCTTATACAAACTCAGGCAGTTCCACACTTTA